>NZ_JBFBFU010000010.1:0-266383 GCF_040684355.1 Kitasatospora sp. NPDC091276
CGCCCGGTTACATTCCGAACCCGGAAGCTAAGCCTTACAGCGCCGATGGTACTGCAGGGGGGACCCTGTGGGAGAGTAGGACGCCGCCGAACAATCATTCACAGAGAACCCCCATCCGGGAAACCGGATGGGGGTTCTCTGCATTTCCGGGGTAATGGGTCCCCCCCCACTGACGGCTACGCAGCTTCGGGCCGGCGGGTGTCCAGCCAGGCGCGGTAGCGGCGCAGGGCCTTGCGCTGCTGGAGCTGTTCGACGAGCAGGGCCACGGCCGGGCGGGTGCCGGGGGAGGGGGCCCGGCCGGAGGCAAGGCGGCGCAACTGGTGGCGGACCTGGGCCATGCCGGCGGCGGAGGCGAGTGCCTTGTCGGACCAGGTCACCGGGCGCAGGGTGCGGTCGGCCTCGGCGCCGGTGGCCCAGCGGAGGGGAAGGTCGGGGGTGACGGCGAGGGCGGTGCCCATGCCGATCACCGCGACGCCGTCCGCGAGGACCTGTTCGGCGGTCTCGCGGCGGGTGATGCCGCCGGTGAGCATGAGCGGGAGCGGGCTGGTGCGGACCAGGTCGGCGGCCAGGTCGAGGAAGTAGGCCTCGCGGGAGCGGGTGCGCTGGTCGGCGGGGCGGCCGGTCATCGCGGGGCTCTCGTAGCTGCCGCCGGAGAGTTCGACCAGGTCGACATCGAGGGGAGCGAGCATGGCGATCACCTGCCGGGCGTCGTCGGCGTCGAAGCCGCCGCGCTGGAAGTCGGCGGAGTTGATTTTCACGGCGACGGCGAACTGGGGTGGTACGGCGGAGCGGACGGCCCGCACCACGTCCAGCAGCATCCGGGCGCGGTTGGCCGGTGAGCCGCCCCAGGCGTCGGTACGGGTGTTCACGAGCGGGGAGAGGAACTGCGACAGCAGGTAGCCGTGGGCGGCGTGGATCTCCACGCCGTCGAAGCCGGCCTGGGCGGCGCGGCGGGCGGTGGTGGCGAAACGCTCGACGGTGGTGGTGATCTGATTGGGAGTCATGGTGGTGGGGCGGCCGAAGCGGCCGCTGTGCCGACCGAGGTCGACGCCGACGTCGGAGGGGCCCCAGACCACGCCGGGCAGGCCGGAGGGCACTTGGCGGCCCGGGTGGTTGATCTGCATCCACACCGCGGCGCCGCCGGACTTGGCGGCCCGGGCCCACTCGGTGAAGGGTTCCAGGGGTGCGGCGGCATCGAGGACGACGCCGCCCGGGCCGGTGAGCGCCTCGGCGTGGACCATGACGTTGCCGGTGATCAGGAGGCCGCTGCCACCCGCGGACCAGTTGCGGTAGAGGTCGAACAGCCGCCGGTCGGGCAGTTGGCCGTCGCCGGCCAGGTTCTCCTCCATGGCCGCCTTCGCGATCCGGTTGGGCAGAACCGCGCCCGAATCCAGCCGCAGTGTCGTGAACAGGTCGTCCGCCATGGGGGTCTCCTCGCCCTGGACTAGAATGTTTGCACTGTTCACATTAGGACGGTGATGTAAGCAGTGCAAACATAAGCGAGGGTGACCCATGCCACAGCAGACCGGCTCGTACCACCACGGCGACCTGCGGGCCGCCTGCCTGCGCGCAGCCCGTGACCTCCTGGAGGAGGACGGCAGCGCGGCACTGTCACTGCGTGCCGTCGCCCGCCGGGCCGGCGTCTCGGCGACCGCCCCCTACCGTCACTTCGCCGACCGCGAGGCGCTGCTCTCCGCCGTCGCCGCGCAGGGGTACCGCGAACTCGCCGAGCGCCTCGTCGCCGCGCACCCCGCTCCGCGCGAGCCCGAGGACCTCGCCGCCGTCGCCGCCGCCTACGTCCGCTTCGCCGTCGACCGGCCCGCGCTGTTCCGGGTGATGTTCGCCGAACCCTGCGACCCCGCGGACGCGGAACGGGCCGCGGCGACCGCGGCGATGTGGGACTACGTCGGCGGAATCGTCGGCGACACCTTCCCCGGTACCGACCGTGAGGCGATGTCCGCCGCCGTGTGGGCGCTGGTCCACGGCCTGGCCTTCCTCCACCTCGACGGAAAGCTCGACGCCGCTGATCCCGCCGCAGCGGACGACCGCGTCCGGGCGGCCGTCCGCGCGCTGCTGGGCACCGCCCGGACCCGCTCCGGGGCGGAACCGCCCCGCTGATCCGGGACGAGGCCATCCCCACTGGGGCGGCGGGCTGGCCGGTCGGCTCGCCGGCCATCGCGGCGCCGGTGTGCCGGGCATCGCCGTTGACAGGCAGCCGAACAGCTGCCTAATGTGAAAAGGCAGCTGTTCGGCTGCCTGATGGGGGATGGCGTCGGATGGACGAGATATTCAAGGCCCTGGCCGACCCCAGCCGCCGCCGGCTGCTGGACCGCCTGCGCGCCCACAACGGGCAGAGCCTGCGGGAGCTGTGCGCCGGGTTGGACATGGCCCGGCAGTCGGTCAGCAAGCACCTCGCCCTGCTGGAGGCCGCCGAGCTGGTGACCACCGTGCGGCAGGGCCGAGAGAAGCTGCACTACCTGAACGCCGCTCCGATCAACGCCATCGCGGACCGCTGGATCAGCCAGTTCGACCGCGGGCGGGCCGCCGCGCTCGCCGATCTGAAGAGAGCACTGGAGCAGCCACCCGTGGACAACAACGCCTTCGTCTACACGACGTACATCAACACCACACCCGAGCGGCTCTGGCAGGCGCTCACCGACCCCGCCTTCACCGAGCGCTACTGGGGCGTGCGCCTTGAGACCGACTGGGCCGAAGGCTCACCCGTCGTCTGGGTCGAGCGCGGCGCACGGACCGCCGACCCGGAGCAGGTCGTACTCGTCCACGAGCCGTACCGGCGGCTCTCCTACACCTGGCACACCTTCAGCCCGCAGTGGGCCCGGACGGTCGGTGTCGGCGAGGAACTGCGCGCGGAACTGGCCGCGGAACGCCGCTCGAAGGTCACCTTCGAGCTGGTGCCGCACGGCAACCAGGTGAAGCTGACCGTCACCCACGAGGACTTCGACCCTGCCGGGACCCTGCGCTCGATGTGCAGCCAGGGCTGGCCGGCCATCCTCTCCAGCCTCAAGACACTGCTGGAGACGGGCGAAGCCCTGCCCACCGCCGGGCAGCCGGTCCACGAAGGCTGACCGCCGACAGACTCGGCCGCACCACCGCGCACGCAGCGCAGCCGTTCGGATGGGCGTCGCGGTTCGGACGGGTGGCACGGCGACGCCCATCCGAACCGGCCGCTGCACTGGTCAGCGTCGGCGGCCGAGCAGTTCGGCGGTCTCGGCGCGCCGGTTCCAGGCGATGACGGCCAGCGGCACCATGAAGATGAACGGGGTCCCGGCGTTCTCGCCGTGCATCGCGGTGAGCTGGGTGACGAACGCGAACACCAGGAAGACGATCAGCGCCGTGGCTGCCGGCCCGGCCAGTCGGTGGACCAGCAGCCCGACCGCTCCGGCCAGCTCCACCAGCCCGGTCAGGTACATGAACCAGTGGCCCACACCCATGGCGTCGAAGACGGTCGTGGCGGCGGGGACCGCGAGCAGCTTTGGCAGCGCGCTGGCCACGGCGAAGAAGAGCGCGAGCAGGATCCGCAGCGTCCAGACCACCCGGACCACGGCCTTGCCGGACTTCGTGGCGACGGCGGTGGCGGCGGTGGCGGCGGTGGCATTGGTAGCGGCGGTAGCAGTGGCGGTGGCGGTGCTGGACATCTCAGGTCTCCCCGGTCGGCTGTCGTTGCTTTCCCAGGTATGACCGCCGCCGCCGCCCGAACTCATCGGTCCCGGGAGGAGAGGTTTTCCGACAACCCGGCCCCGGCCCCAGCGCCGACAGCTCGTCGACGGCCTGCCGTCCGCGGACCGGCCCTTCGGCTGCTGCGGCGCGCGGGTGCTGGTGCGCGGTGGTGGTCACCGGTGAGGATGAGCAGCGGCCGACCGATCGTCGGTCGGGGTGCGGGCGGACACAGGACGGTACTCGTGGTCGATCTCGACTGGACGGACAGGACGCCGCTGGACACCCGGGGTGCGCGGCTGGGAGCGGCCGGGGAGCACCCCGGTCTCGCGGACGGCGCCTACGTGCGGCGCAGGAATGCGATCGCGGCCCGAGCCGAGGGCCACCGGGTGGGGGATCCCTCGCCCCGGGTGCGCTACACCGAGGCCGAGAACGCCACCTGGCGCACCGTCCGCGCCGCGGTCTGGAGCGCCCAGACACGAGGTGCCTGCGAGCAGGTCCTGCGGGCCAGGGAGGTTGCGCCGGTGCATGCCCACGGCGGCGTGCCGCAGCACGAGGAAGTCTCGGACCGGCTGCAGGCGCTGACGGGCTTCCGTTTCACCCCGGCCGGCGGGATCGTGCCCAACGAGCGCTTCCTGGGTGCCATGGCGGACGGCTACTTCCACGCGGTGCAGTACGTGCGGCATCCCGCGATGCCCCTGTACACGCCGGAGCCGGACGTGATGCACGACGTGTTCGGCCACGGCATCCACCTCGCGGACCCGTTCTTTGCGGACCTGTACCGCACGGTGGGCCGGGCCGCCACCCGCGTCCGCTCCCGGGACGCGCTGGACCTGATCAGCCGCGTCTACTGGTTCACCCTCGAATACGGCCTCGTCCTCGAAGGCGGCCGCCCCAAGGCGTACGGGGCAGCCCTGCTCTCCTCCTACGGCGAGCTGCGTCGTTTCACCCGGGCCGACATCCGCCCCTGGAACCTCGCCGAGCTCGTTCGCCTGCCCTACCAAGTGGCCGGCTACCAGCCGGTCCTGTTCGCATTACCCTCCCTGACCCGCGTGGCGGAGCAGTTGCACGACTTCCTCGACGACTTCGACGAAACGACCCGCGAACGCCGCCGCATGCCCCCGCTGCACGAACGCGGCTTCATGGCCCGCCCAGGCCGGCGCTGAGGACCAGGGCCGGGAGCCTTGTGCTCGCTGTTCGGCCGGTACCAGGCATCGAGGTCCCCGTTGGCGGTCAGGAGCCCGTTGACGGTGAGGGCGTCGGCGATGGCGCGTGCGCAGCTGGTGACGGAACGATGCGATCGTGGCCGATATGCATCGCCTACGGCCGAGTTCGACAGGTGCCGTAGACGCGCAGAGAGAGCCGAACCTCGCGTCTTCCCATCTCACGGCGATAGCGATAGACCGGAGCCGTCCCACGTCTGCAAGGAAGGCGACACCGATGACCCTGAGCGAGAGCCCCGTCGTGACCATCGAGTCGGGCAGCGTCCGAGGCACCGTCGAGGACGGCGTCGCCGCGTTCCGCGGCATCCCCTACGCTGCTTCGCCCGTGGGCGAGCGGCGCTTCGCCGCCCCCGTGCCGCACCCCGCCTGGTCGGGCGTCCGGGACGCCGACCGCCCGGGCCCGTCCGTCCCGCAGAGCCCCTCCCGGCTCGAAGCCGTCATGGGGCCACGCACCCCCGACTGGGACGAGGACGGCTGCCTCACGCTGAACGTGTGGACCCCTCGTCCGCCTGCGGACGGGTCCGCCCCGGGCGCCCTGCCCGTCCTGGTGTGGTTCCACGGCGGCGGGTTCACCAGCGGGTCCGGCGGCTGGGACTGGTACGACGGCCGGCACCTGGCCGCCGCCGGCCGGGCCGTCGTCGTCACCGCCAACTACCGCCTCGGCCCGCTCGGCTACCTCTACCTGCCGGACCTCGGCATCGAGAACCTCGGCGTGCAGGACCAGGCCGCCGTCCTCGCCTGGGTGCGGCGCAACATCGCGGCCTTCGGCGGCGACCCCGGCAGCCTCACCGTCGGCGGCCAGTCCGCCGGGGCGTTCTCCGCCCTCTACCTCGCCGTCTCCCCGACCACCGGCGCGCTCGTCAACCGGGTCATCGCCCAGAGCGGTCCCTTCGGGCTCGCCCCGCAGGACCCCGAGGAGGCGGGCGACCACGCCCGGCGCTTCCTCGGCATCCTCGGCATCCTCGGCCCGGACGGCACCCGGGACCGGGGTGCCGCGCTGCGCGCCGTCCCGGCCGACCGGCTCCTGGCCGCCTACCAGCAGCTCTCCCGGGAGGCCGCCCGCCCGGGCAACGTCGCCCCGCCCATGTACCCCGTCCTCGGCGCCTCCGGGATCCCCGCGACGTGGCAGCAGGCGCTGGTCGACGGACGCCTCGACGGCAAAGGCCTGCTGACCGGCACCACCAGGAACGAGGTGGCCTCCTTCTTCGCCTTCGCCCCCCGCATCCGGGAGATCACCGCCGACCGGGCCCGCTCGATCGCGGCCGGCCGGGCCGACGGCGGCGACGAGCGGTACGACCGCATCGCGGCCCGGCGGCCGAACGCGACCCCGGCCGACATCCTCACCGAGTTCGAGACCGGGCTCGTCTTCCGTGACGACACCCTGGCCATCGCCGACCGCCACGCCGCGGCCGGAAACCCGACCTACGTCTACCGGTTCGACCACGTCCCGGTACCCGACCCCGCAGGCCTGGGCGCCGCGCACTGCGTCGAACTCCCCTTCTTCTTCGACACCTTCGACGCCTACCCCGACAGCCCCATGCTCGGCGAGGCCACCGCCGCCGTCCGCTCGCTCGGCGACACCTTCTCCCGCGCGATCGCCGCCTTCGTCGCCACCGGCCGTCCCGCCGCGGACCAGTGGCACCCCTACGAACCCGCCGATTCGGCGACCGTCCGGCACTTCGGCTGACACCGGCCGCGCCCGTCCCGAGGGTGGGGAACAGCCGCACGCCGCAGGCTGCGGGCCCTACCGCCCGGGCCCGGTCCAGGGTCTCCCTGCCCGAGCCGATCCCTGGCCGGACGGGCCGGTCAGGCCAGGTAGTGGTCATGCCGGCCGTAGAGTTCCGCCCATTCCGCGTCGCTCATCGGGCGTTTTTGGGCCGCGATCTCCGAGATCTCCTCGAAGAACGATTCACGTGGCACGCCCGGCACGAAGAGCATCAGCATCGAGGCCGGTTCGTGGGACTCGTTGCGGAAGCCGTGCACGGCGCCCTCCGGCACGTGCAGGAAGTCACCCGCCTCGGCGTCGATCCATCGTTCACCGTCGTACAGGCGCATGATCCCGGACAGGACGAAGAAGGACTCGGACATGGTCCGGTGGAAATGTGGAGCGGGGCCTGTCGGTCGGGGTCCCATGTCCAATCGGTACAGGCCGAACGTCTTGTTCGCGGAGGGCGTGTCGACCAGGTAGTGGACGCTTGTTCCCCCCGCGCCGATCAACACGTCCGGCGCGGTGGCGCCGAAACGGAGATTTGCCGTATTCTCGCCCGATTCGCCCCAGTAGTGAGCTGTTGGGTAGGACATGGCGGATTTCCCTTTCGAGACATTCGCGTGATCGGTCGGTGGTCCGGTCCGTCGCCCCGGCGACGCATACGAGGTGTGCCCGGCCGGCTGCCGACGTTGATGGGCAGGGCGGCGTTCGGCCCGAGGGCGCCGAGCACGTCCGAAGCACCCTGCGGGGCGGGGCCTGGCGGCTCCACCGGCTCTTCGCGGCCCAAGCGGACCCAGGCGTCGGCAGGCCCCGGCGGCCCGACGAGGGCCATAGGTCCACGGTGCGCCGAGGTGGCCGTCGGCGCACCCGCAGCAGCCTGGCGGCGGCCCGCGACGGGCGGGGCCAGCGGCAGGAACCGGAGGACCTGCGCGCCACAAGTCCGCGCGGGCTGTTTCGCGCGGCGGGTCGGCACCCCGCCGCGCGACGCCCGGGGGCCACCCTCCCCGGACCGGAACGCCAGTGGATCCCCTCCACCCGGCGGCTCACTGCTACTCTGGGTCCAGATTCAACGGAATGCGCGAAAAATCGCTCCTGAATGGTGTTTCTGAGCGGCGCTCTCGTGGTGTTTGTTCCCTTCGCGGAACCCCAGTGCTTCCTTCGTGACCACAACGAAGGCAGAAGACTGTGCACCAGCACCATGTCATCATCGCCGGCGCCGGACTCGGCGGCCTCACCCTCGCTCACGGGCTGCGCGCCCGCGGCTTCGACGTCGCCGTGTACGAGCGGGACCACCACCCGGACGCGAGGCCGCAGGGCTACCGCGTCCAGCTCGACGAACCCGGGCTCGCGGGCCTGGAACGCTGCCTGCCGGAGCACCTCTTCCGGCTGGGCCTGGCGACCGCGGCCTCGCCGCCCGCCCGGGTCTCCGTCCGTGACCGCCACCTGGGCACGCTCGCGGACCGGCCCACCGCGCCCGACCCCGGTCCCACCGACGGCACCGCTCGCCCGTACCGCTCGTACGCGTTCAACCGGCCGACGCTGCGCCAGATCCTGCTCTCCGGCCTGGCGGACACCGTGCGCTACGGCGCGGAACTGCTGAGTTGGGAGAAGGAGCAGGACGGAACGGTCACCGTGCGGTTCGCCGACGGCCGCAGCGCGAGCGCCGACCTCCTGGTCGGCGCGGACGGGGTCGGATCGGCGGTACGCCGGCAGCTGCTGCCGCACGCCCGGGTCGAGGACGCCGGACTGCGGCTGATCTACGGCAGGATCCCGCTGGATGCGCCGGAAACCGGGGTTGGAGATGCGGGGGAGGCCGGAGAGGTCGGAGAGGCGGAGACGGGCGCAGCGGCCGCCGGGGCCGCGGCCGCACTGCCGCCGTGGGTGTTCGACAGCATCTTCACCGTGGTGACCGGTGGGCCGGGAAGTCCGCACGTCGGCTTCGGGCCCGTGCGGTTCACCCGCCCTCCCGGTGCCGCCGGCCGGGCACACACGCCGCCCGTCCCCCTCACCCCCGTCGGCGACTACGTCGCCTGCCTGGTGGGAGCGCCGGCGGACCACCCCGCCATGCCCTCGTTCGAAGCGCTGCGCGGTCTCGACGGCCCCGCCCTGCGCGAGCTGGCCGGACGCCTGGTGGGCGACGACTGGCACGCCGATGTGCACCGCCTCCTGGACCGCTGGGAGACCGACTCGCTGTTCCCGCTGCGCATCTCCACGGCGAGCCCCGTACCGCCGTGGGAGCCGGGCCCCGTCACCCTGCTCGGGGACGCGATCCACGCCATGAGCCCGGTGCTGGCGATGGGCGCGAACACCGCGATCCGCGACGCCGCCGAGCTGACGCGGACCCTGGCCGGGGCCGCGGCCTCCGGCACGCCGCTCGTGGACGGCGTACGTGCCTACGAGCTCCGGATGCGGGAGTACGCCTTCTCCGTCGTGGCCGCCTCCCGGCGAACCGGCCGACAGCGGGTCGGCCAGAGGTAGACGTTCGGGGCGGGGGTGGGGCCTGGTGCTGGACTGCGGCCCACCCGTGGTGACGGATCGTCAGGAACATCGGCTGCCGAGCCGGTCATCCGGGTGGTCGCCGGGGCAGTCCAAACCGGCCTCAGGGAAGCCGAGTTGGGGTGGCCGTGTGGTCGGCAGGGGACAGATGATGACGCTGTTCGAACGTGGGGTTCAAGTAGGTCACCTCCGGGCGTGCCCGGGTCGAACGGGGAGTTTTCGAGCACCGCGCCGCCGCGGCGGGTACGCCCTCCGGCCGGTCGGGAACTGCGTGTGACCGGAAGCGCTAGTTGGCCCCTGTGGGAAGTCGTAGTTGGCCAGCCCGAGCGGATTTGTCACGGAGGGTTAGCAGGGGCTATTCACGCGTCGGGATTGACCCGATCGAGGAGGGTTCGGGTCGCACCGTCGAGGGCCTGCCGCAGGGCATCCCAGCCGCCAACGAGGACGACAACCTGGCGAAGGAGCGTTGAGCGGTTTGCCGCCCAGACACCCCCGGGCGCGGGATGATCGTCACGGCGCCCGTTTGGTGCGTGCCCGACAACGATGGAGGGGTTATGAGCGATCAGTTGACGTTCGCCGTCTGGATCGACGGCAGCCAGGTAGAGACACTCCAGAGCGTCTCCGGCCTGGCGGTCGACAAGGGTGACATCGAAATTCAGCAGGTGTCCCCTGGCACGGGGCCCGTGACCAGGCCCGGCCCTGTTGACAGCGGAGAGGTGACCATCACCCGAGGCAGGGACAAGAGCAAAGCGTTCACGGACTGGATCAAGCGGACCAGTCAGAACCCCGACGCCGCTCGGGGGCTGAACCTTGCGCTGCTTGACTCCGCGTCGAAGCCCGTTCGGGCCTTCCTCCTCGTCGAAGCCTGGGCTTCGGCTGCCTGGGGCGCGGACGGCGCCATCGACACGGTGACCATCGCATGCGCCAAGGTCATCGAGGAGTAAGGAAGTGGCTTGCCGAGGAGCGACTCGAAGATCCAGCTCCTCGGCTGGCCTACCCGCGCCCTCTACGGCCTTGGTTCTGGCGGGCCAACCGTTAGCACTGAGCCCCGGCCACGCGCTGACCTGACCGGCATCCCGCGACCGGTCCCCTCGGATCTGCTGGTCGGCCTGCTCAACCACGACCTCTTCGCGCGACCACGGCTTCGGGGGTCGGCCGCCCTTCTGATCCCGTGACAACTGCACGGCGACAGGCCATCAATCGCCACCCGGCGCGACTGCTCGCTGTAGTCCAGCTCCATTCAGTGGCCAACAAGCATTCTCAAGGGCCAACTACCGATTCCGGTCTCACTGCGGTCGGCAGGGCGGCGCAGCCCAGCGCACGGGCGGCGAGAGCCTGTTCGAGCGCGGTCGTCAGGCAGGCTGCGAGCCTGCTGCTGGCGCCGGCGTGGGCGGCGGGGCCGCGCGGGGAGCGGCCGCCGCGGGCTTCACTCGTTCGGCTGGCCGGGCGGCCCCGGAGGTTTCCGCCGGCGGCCCGCCGGCGGGTTCCTGGGCATTCATAGCACGACCTTGTCATGTTCACATGTTGGCGCTGATCTCACCGCCGGTGCTGAGCACCATGTACACGCCGTTGGCGACGGCTCCGGCGTCCTGCTGGTTCGCCTCCAGCGTGCCGTTCACCGCGCCGTCGTTGCCGAGGATCTGCGCGCGGTAGTGGAGTTCGCCGATCTTCGTGACCTTGGCCGTCCAGCCGCCCGCGAGCTTGAACGTGCCCGGCCCCTGGTGTCCGCCGCCCATCCAGGAGTGGGCCGTGCCGTCCATCGAGAGCACGATGAACATGTCGTTGAAGTCGACCCCGGCGTCGGAGTCGTGCGTCTCCAGCGTGCCGTATTCCGTACCGTTGTTGACGATCTTGGCGACGTAGTTCTGGTTGCCGGTCGCGCGGATCTCGGCCGTGCTGCCGTCCACCAGCTTCTGGGTGCGGACCGGGGACGTCCCCTTGGGCGGGGCGGCCGGCGGCGTGGTGGTGTGGCGCGCGGTGGGCGTGGCAGCCGGTGGGGCGGTTCCGGGCGCGGGGGGCGCGGCCGGCGTGCCGGCCGGCGCGGTGGCGTCGGGAGTGGTGGGAGCACTGGGCGCAGCGGCCGGCGGGGTGGTGCCCTGCGCGCTGGGCGTGGTGGGCGTGGCGGCCGGCGCGGCGGTCTGGTTCGCGGGGGACGGGCTGGAGCAAGCTGTCGCGGTGGACACCAGCAGGGCGGCCGCCAGGGCGGAACCGGCCAGCGTGCGGACGGCGGACGAGCGGCGGTTCGTTAAGGTCGACATGCGGTGCTCCTGAGCGAAGTACGGGTGAGGAACAGCGAGTTGCCTGTGGCCCCTCCTGCGGGGACCAGGAGCAACGTGGCTGCGTACGGGAACGAAGTTAGTGCGAGCAGTCGACGAAACAGACCCTGCTATGTCACCAGACTGCTACGCCCTCCCCGCACCCTCATCTGCACCGCAGGCCCTCACCTGCACTGCAGGTCGGCGCGCCACCGAACCGAAGCGGAAGGGTCCGGTTTCGGCCAGTTGTGCTGTTCATGTATACGCGCATTCACATCTTCGGAATGCTGACCGCACATGCTGTCGGATCTACGGCAAGGAGAAGGTCATGCGTCGAATCGCAGCCATCGGCACCGGGGCGGCACTGCTCATGGGGGCGGGGCTGATCGCCGCGCCGTCAGCCTCGGCGATCTCCTACTGCGTCACCAACCAGGGCCAGAACTGGGGCTCCGTCAACTGCCAGACCAGCGCCCCGAAGAACCACTGGCAACTCGTCCTGATCTGTGAAAGCGACAGCGTCAAGGGCATCCGGCAGACGGTCAACGGCCGCTGGCACACCGGCGACGGCTCCGACATCCTGTACTGTCCCACGGGCTACAGCGCCGCCCTCGCCAACGTCAACAGCGACAACTGACTGGTGGGGGTGTGCACATGAGTGGCTTCCCGGGCGATCAGCGATCGCGGGCCGGGGCGTCACGCAATCCCTCCTCGAAGGCCGAGTGCGGGTACTGGTCGGTGCCGAATCCGGGCATTTCGAGCTTCTTGAGCTGCCCGCCGACGACGTGGGACACCAGCGGCACGGGCAGGGCGTCCGGCCAGAGGCCGGTCCGCTTGCCCTCGGAGAGGACGCGGCGGAACGCGCCGGTGGACCCCCGCAGGCTGCGGCCGTTCGCCTTCAGCTCCTCTGCGGCACACTCGCCGTCGCCTTCGACGACCTGAAGCAGGATCTGCTGCGCCCGGGGCGGCAGGCGGTCGTAGTACGAGCGGGCCCGCTCCGGTGTCCAGCGGTCGTCGGGCAGCGCCGTCACGACGGCGTCCGGCATGGTGGCGAAGGCGAGCAGCTTCTCCAGCGCCTCGGGGGTCGGATTCTCCACGGTGATCGTGATCCTCATGGTGCAACACCCTTGCAGCCCCGGATCCTGAACACAAATAACCGCCGTAGATGTGTTGCAGACAAGAAGGCCCCTCCGAAGGCCCCTTCGAGTTGTCGAAGGGGCCTTCGGCGCGGTTGTGGGGCTGCTCCGCGACGTTTCACGCGCGTCGAGCAGGGCCGGTGACCTCCCAGGCCGCCTCGATCATCAGGAAGATCTCGTCCACCGCGGCCTCCGGATCGGCCGCCTCGCGGGCCAGCGTGTAGGCGTCGATCGCGAACCTCGCGATCGCCCGGCAGGCCGTCGTGGTCTGCGGCAGGCCGAGGTCGGTGGCGATGGCCGTGGCCAGCGAGTCCGCGTGGCGCAGCCTCATCGACTCCTCGTACTCCCGCAGGGCGGGGGATTCCTCGATCATGCGCCAGATCGGGGCGGCGGCGTCCGCCGTGCAATGGCGCACCAGGGCGTGGATCTCGTGGCGCAGCGCGGGGATGAGCGGCTCGTGCGGCGCCCGGGTGGTGGCCGCTCGGGTGAGGCGTTGCTCGAAGTCGTCGTCCCGCTCGAACACCAGGGCCTCTTTCGAGGCGAAGTGGGAGAAGAGCGTGGTGACGGCCACGTCGGCTTCGGCGGCCACGTCCCGGATTCCCACCGCGTCGTACCCGCGTTCCAGGAAGAGCCGCAGGGCGGCGTCGGCGATCTTCTCGCGGGTCGCGGCCTTCTTGCGTTCGCGGCGTCCGGGCGGCACGGTCATGCCCTCACGCTAGCAGATGCGAAGGTGGAACAGTTCCTAAACGCTAACCGTTAGTGCTACGGTCGGCCGCATGAAGAACATGAAGAAGGTGAGCTTCGCCGAGTTCGGCGGGCCGGACGTTCTGCAGCTCGTCGACGCCGAGCGGCCCGACCCGGGCCCCGGTCAGATCCGCATCGCCGTACGGGCGGCGGGCGTCAACCCCGTCGACTGGAGGATCCGCGAAGGCCAGTTCCTCCAGGCCCATCCGATCGAGTTGCCCTCCGGCGTCGGGCAGGACGCCTCGGGGGTGGTGGACGAGGTCGGCGAGGGCGTCGAGGGGATCGAGGCCGGCGACCACGTGTTCGGCGAGGGCTTGAGCACCTACGCCGAGTTCGCCGTGCTGTCGGCCTGGGCCCGGATGCCCGAAGGGCTGACGTTCGAAGAGGCGGCCGGCTATCCCTCCGTGGTGGAGACCGCGCTGCGCATCATCCGTCAGGTCGGCGTGCGGCCCGGGCAGACGCTGCTGGCCAGTGGCGCGTCCGGCGGAGTCGGCTCGGCGGTGCTGCAGATCGCCCGCGACCGCGGCATCACGGTGATCGGCACGGCCGGGGCCGCGAACCAGGACTACCTGCGCAGCCTGGGTGCCGCCGCCACGACGTACGGCGAGGGCTGGGTCGAGCGGGTGCGGCAACTCGGCCAGGTCGACGCGGCGCTCGACCTGGCCGGTTCGGGCGTGATCCGCGAACTCGTCGAGCTGACGGGGGATCCGCAGAAGGTGATCTCCATCGCCGATCTCTCGGCGCCGCAGTTCGGCGTCCGGTTCTCCGGCGTGGCCGGGAGCATGCCGGAGGCGCTCGCCGAGGCCGTCGACCTCATCGCGCGGGGCAGGCTCCACATCCCGGTCGAGAAGTCGTACACGCTCGCCGAGGCCGCGGCGGCGCACATCGACAGCCACGCCGGCCACACGCGGGGGCGCCGGGTCGTGCTCGTCTGAGCCGATTCCTGCGCAGTCGTACGACCCGGCTCCCCCAGAGGCGTTCGTCAGCGGCCCGGGGCGTTCCCCGCCCACACGGAGGGCGTGCGGTGCGACCACGGGCTCGCTTGTTCGAGTTGCCCGGCGAGGCGGAAGAGGCGGCCTTCGCGGCCGTACCCGGCGGCGAACTGCATGCCGATCGGCAGTCCCGTCTCGGTGTCGGCCGTCAGCGGTACGGACGTGGCGGGCGTGCCCGCCACGTTGAACGCCGCGGTGAACGGCGAGCGGTCGAGGAGGCGGTCGATCCAGCCGACCATGGCGGTGAGATTCGCCGCCATCAGACGGGCGTTGGCCAGGACGAACTCCTCCCAGCCGCCCCCGAGGCCGACCCCGGCCTCCTCCACCTGGTGTCCGAGGGATTCGAGCAGGCGCACGGTTCGGGAGAGGGCGTCGGCCACCGGTGCGGTGGTCCGGCGTCCTCCCCACGCCTGGGCGAGGACGCCGATCCGCAGCGAGCATCAACTCCGTCGCCGAACTGCCCGACCGCTCCGACCCGGCGCGGCAGGTGATCGAGGAGCACAAGGCCCGCCAGCTGCGCAGGCTGGTCGCCATGTGCGCCGAGGCCCGGCCGCCCGACCCGGCGCAGACCGCGGCCGAGATCAGCTTCGTGCTCGAAGGGGCACAGGTCTGCGCGCAGAACGGAAGCGTCGACCGGGCGGGGGAGCGCCTGATGAGGATCGTCCAGGGGATCGTGTCTAGAGGCTGAGCAGGCCGATGACGCGGCCGTCGTGGTCCACCACCGGCCACGCGTCCAGGCCGCGGGAGCGCATGGCGGCGGCCGCCGTGGTGGCGGGCATGTCGGTGGTGGCGAAGGGGGCGCGGTCGAGGACGATGTCGCGCACCGGGGTGCGCTCGGTGTACCAGGAACGGGCCTGGAACGGCGCGAGGTGCAGGCGGGTCAGCAGCCCGGCGCAGCGGCCGTCGTCGTCGCGGACGAGCAGGTGGTCGGTGCCGGAGCTCTGCAGGATGTCCATCGCGGTGTCGACCATGACATCGTCGCTGATCTGCAGTTCCGGGTGTTTCATGAGGTCGCCGACCGTGGCGGTGCTTGCGGGGTGGTCGAGGGCGATGGTCATGGGCGGACTCCTTCGTGTCGCTTCCGCCGGGGTCGGCGGTGATCGGGGCACTGGCGGAGGGGCGAGTGGGGGCCGGGGGCCTGGGGCCGGTTCCGGCTTCCGGGTGCAGTGGTCGTGGAAACCGGGTGGCGTGCCTCGGAGGGCCTGGGAGAGCCTGGGAGGGCCTGGGAGGGCCGCGCGGGCCCGGTGCGCACCGGGGCCCGCGCCGGGGTGCTACGCGGCGAGGGCGACGCGCCTGGGCGCCCGGCGGCGGCCGGAGGAGCCCTGGTTGTCGCGGCCGGAGGCCGCGCGGGTGTCGCTGCCGGTGGAGGCGGGGCGTCCGCGGCGGCCGCGGTTCGCGGCCGCGCTGCGGCGCGGACGCTCGACGACGGGGTCGGCGATGACGACGGGCACGCCGGTGGGGACGCGGGCGCCGGTGATGAGGGTCAGGTCCTCGTCGCCGGCGAGGACCCTGGTGGTGACGGGGGTGATGCCGGCGGTGGTCATCATGCGGGCCATCTGGCGGCGCTGGCTGGGCAGGACGAGGGTGACGACGGTGCCGGACTCGCCGGCCCGGGCGGTGCGGCCGCCCCGGTGGAGGTAGTCCTTGTGGTCGCTCGGCGGGTCCAGGTTGACGACCAGGTCGAGGCCGTCGACGTGGATGCCCCGGGCGGCGACGTTGGTGGCGATCAGCGCGGTGACCTGGCCGGTGCGGAACTGCTCCAGGGTGCGGTTGCGCTGGGGCTGGGACTTGCCGCCGTGCAGGGCCGCGGCCTTGACCCCGTTGGCGAGCAGGTCCTCGACCAGCGCGTCGGCACGGTCCCGGGTGTCGGTGAACATGATCACCCCGCCGTCGCGTGAGGCGATGTGGGCGATCGTGGCGTTCTTGTCGTGGTTCTGCACGTGCAGCACGTGGTGCTCCATGGTGCTGACCGCCGCCGCGGACGGGTCCACCGAGTGGGTGACCGGGTCGTTCAGGAACTGCCGTACGAGGCGGTCGACGTTGCGGTCCAGGGTGGCGGAGAACAGCATGGTCTGGCCGCCTTCGGCGACCTGTTCGAGGAGCTCGGTGACCTGGGGCAGGAAGCCCATGTCGGCCATCTGGTCGGCCTCGTCGAGGACGGTGACGCCGACCCCGTCCAGCTGGCAGTCGCCGCGCTGGATCAGGTCCTTGAGCCGGCCGGGGGTGGCCACCACGACCTCCGCCCCGCGGTTCAGCACCTGCGCCTGGCGGCCGATCGACATCCCGCCGACCACGGTCGCCATCCGCAGCCGCACCGAGTGCGCGTAGGGGGTGAGCGCCTCGGTGACCTGCTGCGCGAGCTCGCGGGTCGGGACCAGCACCAGGGCCAGCGGGCGGCGGGGTTCGGCCCGCTGCCCGGCGGTGCGGGCCAGGACGGCGAGACCGAAGGCGATGGTCTTGCCGGAGCCGGTGCGGCCCCGGCCGAGGACGTCGCGGCCGGCCAGCGAGTTGGGCAGCGTCGCGGCCTGGATGGGGAACGGCGAGGTGACGCCCTGGCGGGTCAGCGTCTTCAACAGGGCCGCTGGCATGTCCAGTTCGTCGAAGGACTCGACGGCCGGCAGCGCCGGGGTGGTGCTCACCGGCATCGCGAACTCGCCCTGCGGGGAGGAGTCCTGGCGGCGGCCTCGATCGGAGGGGCGCCGGCCGCCGGCCGGACGGGAGCCGTAGAAGGAGCTGCCGCCGGAGCCGGAGCGGGAACCGGAGCTGGCGCCGGAGCGGGAGCCGGCGGCGGAGCGGGAGTTGGCGTTCTGGTACGAGGAGCGACTGGAGCGGTTCACGTGGAAACCTTCCTCAGGGCGGCGCGTCACGAGGAAGGCCCCGTGGCGCGGGGCGCCGACGGAGACCGCAAGGGAACGGGCCGGAAGTGTGACGGGCGGGGCGTGGACGGTAGAACCGTGCGGCACGTCACCTACGGTCGGCGCTCACCGAGAGGGGTGGGAGCGAACGACCTCGAACCGTGAGCTGTCACGGCAGGGCGCCGATCCGGACGCGGCGCTGTGCGTCTCGCGTGGGGATGGCCGCCGGTGGCGGAGCCAGGGGGCCTGAACGGCCGGGAATGCGTCGTGACGCAAATGCCGAGAGGCCCGCACCGGGCAACATGTACGCGGTGCGGGCCCCTCGCTGCTAGGCGGGTGCCGTGGCAGAAAAACTACAGCGGACGAATGTTCTCGGCCTGCGGGCCCTTCTGACCCTGCGTGACGTCGAACTCGACCTTCTGGCCCTCGAGCAGCTCACGGAAGCCGTTGGCGTTGATGTTCGAGTAGTGGGCGAAGACGTCCGGGCCGCCACCCTCCTGCTCGATGAAGCCGAAGCCCTTTTCCGCGTTGAACCACTTCACAGTGCCATTAGCCATAAAAAAATCTCCTTCAAGGGGCTGTCCGAAGCCCGCACCATGCAGGCTCCGAGTCGCCGCGATGAGCACCCACCCGGGGAAGAGCCGGGAAACAAAAATGCGCCTGCGAAACATCAGCAGGCGCACACAAAGTTCATGGGAACCACTACTGCAACTAAAACGACTCTAGCAGGCTCCGGCCCGCCATGGGCGAATATTTCACCCCGGGTTTCGCGGGAGCCTCCCCCGGGGGCGGCCGGCTTCGGAAAGACCGCCCTTGCACTCTCGGGCGCATACGGCAGGAAGTGTCAATTCTGCCGTCTGAAATGACGGGCTACGGGGAGTTCGCTCAAGCTGCACGGGGTGTTCCGAGACTTCTCACCTCCGGGTCCAGGTGATCAAGGCGCGGCCGGGTCTGCCGGCGGCGCCGGGAGCGAGGGGGCGGTGGCGCGGCAGGTTGTCGCGCGGCTGTGACACGGCGGGGCCCGCCTCCCAAGGAGTTCCTCATGACGCGCACGTAAGGTCGCGCACGACATGGCGGAGAAGCGGGAGGCGATGGAGATGCGGAAACTGGGGCACGGAACGCGGCTGATCGGGGTGAGCGTGATCGCCGGGGTCGTGGCGGCGGGCATAGCCCTGCCCGCGGTGGCGGCCGCCGGGCTCGGCGCCCAGTCGGCGGCCGACGACTTCCAGAGCCTGCCCGACGACTTCAAGACCCCGGCGCTCTCACAGGCCTCGACGATCCTCGACGCGCAGGGCGGCACGATCGCCACCGTGTACGACCGCGACCGCACCGTCGTCCCGGCGGACCAGATGTCCCCGCTGGTGAAGACCGCACTCGTCGACATCGAGGACAACCGCTTCTACGAGCACGGCGCGATCGACCTCAAGGGCGTGCTGCGCGCCCTGGACAAGAACGCCACCTCCGGCGGCACCGCGCAGGGCGCGTCCACCCTGACCCAGCAGTACGTGAAGAACGTCTTCGTCGACGAGGCGGGTGACGACCCGCAGAAGGTGGCCGAGGCGCAGCGCCAGACGATCGGCCGCAAGATCCAGGAACTGAAGTACGCGATCAAGGTCGAGGAGACCCTGAGCAAGGACCAGATCCTCACCAACTACCTGAACATCACCTTCTTCGGGGAGAAGGCCTACGGCATCGAGTCGGCAGCGCGGCGCTACTTCGGCGTGCACGCCAAGGACCTCACCCTGCCGCAGGCCGCGCTGCTCGCCGGCCTGGTGCAGTCGCCCACCGGCTACGACCCGACGGTCAACCCGACCGCGGCGAAGGACCGGCGCGACACCGTGCTGCGCAAGATGGCCGAGTACGGGCACATCACCAAGGAGCAGGCCCAGCAGGCCATCGCGACCCCGCTCGGGCTCAACGTCCAGGCGCCGCAGCAGGGCTGCATCCTGGCCAAGCAGGGCGAGGGCTTCTTCTGCGACTACGTGCGCCAGACGGTGCTCACCGATCCGGCCTTCGGCAAGTCGGCGGCCGAACGGCAGGCGGTGTGGAAGCGCGGCGGCCTCCAGATCCACACCACGCTCGACCCCAAGGCCCAGGCCTCGCTCTACGCCTCCGTCACCGCCCACGTGAACGCCGGCGACCAGGCGGCGACCGCGATGAGCATCGTCGAGCCGGGCACCGGCAAGATCCTCGCGATGGGCCAGAGCCGCCCGTACGGCGTCGACGGCAAGCAGCACCAGACCCAGATCAACTACAACGTCGGCAAGGCCATGGGCGGCGGGCTCGGCTTCCCGACCGGCTCGACGTTCAAACCGATCGTCGCCGCGGCGGCCCTGGAGAACGGCATCTCGCCGAGCCAGAGCTACACCACCGACTACAGCATCCCGTGGCCGGCGATGACGGACTGCTCCGGCGGCCGGTTCCCCTCCGCCGGGCAGGTGCACAACGACAGCCAGAGCCTCACCGGCCAGTTCGACATGAAGACGGCCATGGCACAGTCCGTCAACACCTACTTCGCCAAGCTGGAGGGCGACGCCGGGCTGTGCAACGTCGCCCGGATGACCAACGAGCTCGGCATCACCCAGCAGGCGGGCGGCGAGAAGCTCCAGGTCGTCCCGTCGATGACGCTCGGCAGCAACGATCTGACCCCGCTGGAGATGGCCGGCGTCTACGCGGCCTTCGCCGCCCACGGCACCTACTGCGCGCCGACCGCCATCGCCTCGGTGACCGGCCCCGACGGCAAGCAGCTCGCGGTGCCGCAGGCGAACTGCTCCGCCGTGATGTCGACCACCACCGCCGACACCGTCACCGCGATGCTCAAGGGCGTCGTCGAGGACGGCACCGGCCAGACCGCCGGCCTCAGCAGCCGCGACAGCGCCGGCAAGACCGGGACCACCGACGCGAGCCGCCAGGTCTGGTTCGTCGGCTACACCCCCGAGATGGCCGGCGCCACCGTCGTCAGCGACACCGACAACCCCAAGCCCCTGGACGGCCAGCGCATCGGCGGCACCGTCGTGGGCCAGGCCTTCGGCGGCACCCTGGCCGGCCCGATCTGGCGCGACGCCATGAACGGCGCCCTCGCCGACACCCCGGCCGGCACCTTCACCCCGGTGCAGCTGCCGTAGCGTGCTCGTTCTGAGCGGGGCCGCGCCGCCGGAATCCGGCGCGGCCCCGGCACCCGGCGGCGACCCCCACGGCCGCCTCCCTGCGGGTGGCCGCGCGCCCGCGTGGCGGCGTCGCCCGCCCGCAGGGCCGAGCGGGTCGTAGCGGCACCGGTCCGGCTTCCGGATGCCGTTCTGTCGCCCGTGCCCCATCGACGGCGCCGGAATCCGTGGGCTCGGGCCCGAGGCTCGCCGAAATCCGTGGGCTCGGGCCCGGGGCTCGCCGGAATCCGTGAGTTCAGGCCCGGAGCGGCAGCCTCTGGGCGATCCGGGCCAGGTGGTCGAGGTGCTCGCCGCCGTGGTACCCGGCGTGCATGGGGTCGACGACCAGGTGTGTGGCGCCCGCCTCCGCCCACCTCCGGGCCCGCTCCTCGATCCCTTCGAGGCCGTACCGGAGTTCGACCGCGCCCTCCACTCCGATGTCGTCGGCCCGGCGACCGGCTCGCTCGGCGGCGGTGGTGATCGCCTCGATCTTCTGGGGGACGTCCGGCTTGAACTCGCCTCCGTGGTACCAGCCGTCGGCCATCCGTCCGATGCGGTCCAACACGATGCCGCTCCACCCGCCCATCCAGATCGGGATCGGTTGCTGGAGCGGCCGCGGTTCGAGGCCCACACCGACGACGCGGTCGAAGTCGCCTTCGAAGTCGACGATCTGACGGGTCCACAGGGCACGGAGAAGCGACACCTGTTCCTCGATCCGCCGTCCGCGCGTCCGGAAGTCGGCGCCCATCGCCTCGTACTCGACCGGGTTCCAGCCCACGCCGATCCCGAGCCGCAGCCGGCCGCCGCTGAGGATGTCGGCCTGTGCGGCCTGCTTGGCGACGAGCGCCGTCTGCCGCTGTGGGCAGACCAGGACGCCGGTGGAGAAGCCGAGGTCCGGGCAGAGGGCCGAGAGATGGGCGATGGTGGTGAGCGGCTCGTGGAACGCGGTGTTGATCGAGTAGGCCGCCGCCGTCCGTTGCGCGCCGCCCGGGAACCGGGCGCCGTAGTCGGGCCGCGAGTCCGGGTCCACCCCCACCACGTGGTCGTTCACCACGAGGTAGGAGAAGCCGGTCCCGGCCGCTTGCAGGGCCCAATCGCGGATGACCGCACGATCCGAACCGATCTCCTGCGAGGGGAACCTGATGCCAGTCAGCATGGTCACTCCTGAGCGCTTCGTCTCGAAGACGTGCACGCTGCCGCGGAAGCGCGAACAGCACCGTGACACGGTGAACAGGGCCGGTGGCCGTCGGGGGAGGGCCTCCGACACCCGCAGGCAGCCTGCGTAATCCAGGATACGGCGATGTCAACGGTGCCTCTCCTCGGCGGCGCCGACTCAGAGGCCGCGCCCCTCCAGCGGCTCGCCGGACAGGCGCTGCGCCAGGTAGACCGGCACGACCGCCAGGACGATCAGCACCGAGGCCACGACGTCCACCACCGGGCCCTGGTTGGGCCGGGCCAGATTCTCGAAGATCCACAGCGGGAGCGTCCGGGTGCCGGGGCCCGCGGTGAAGGTGGTCACCACGATCTCGTCGAAGGAGAGCGCGAAGGCCAGCAGCGCCCCGGCGAGCAGCGCGCTGCGCACGGCCGGCAGTGTGACGTACCAGAAGGTCTGGAAGGTGTCCGCCCCGAGGTCCGCCGACGCCTCCTCGACCGACGGCGCGATGCGCCGCAGCCGCGCCGACACGTTGTTGAACACCACCACGATGCAGAAGGTGGCGTGCCCGACGACCACAGTGAACAGGCCGAAGCCCACCCCGAGCGGGGTCAGCACGGTGCGGAACGCGGCGTTGAGCGCGATGCCGGTGACGATGCCGGGCAGGGCGATCGGCAGGATCAGCAGGAAGGAGACCGACTGCCGGCCGAAGAACCGGTACCGGGTCGCGGCGAAGGCCGCCATGGTGCCCAGCACCAGCGCCACCGCGGTCGCGCCGAGCCCGGCCTTCAGCGACGTGGCCAGCGCCTCGCGCAGCCCGGTCTCCTGCCAGGCGGCCGTCCACCAGCGGGTGCTGAAGCCGGACGGCGGCCAGGCGAAGGAGCGCGAGGCGTTGAAAGAGTTCACCAGGACCAGCAGCAGCGGGGCGTAGATGACGGCGAACCCCAGGGCCGTCGCCGTCCGGAGCAGGATCCGGGCACCGCGGGAGAGTTGCATCAGGGCCTCGGCCTCACAGACTGTCCAGCGCGCCGGTGCGGCGCACGGCGAGCAGGTAGCCCACGATCAGCAGCACCGGGACGCAGGACACCGCGGCCGCCAGGGGCAGGTTCAGCGTCACGTTGGACGCGATGACGTTGCCGAGCATGGACGTGGTGCCGCCGACGATCTGCACCGTCAGGTAGTCGCCCAGGCTCAGCGAGAAGGTGAAGACCGACCCGGCGATGAGCGCCGGCCTGGCCAGCGGCAGCACCACCGTGCGCAGGGTCCGCCAGGGGCCGGCGCCGAGGTCCGCCGCCGCGGCGAGCAGGCTGTCGGGCAGCTGCCCGAACGCGGTGCACAGCGGCAGCACCATGTAGGGCAGCCACAGGTACGCGAGCACCATGACCACCGCCGGAACGCCGAAACCGGGGGAGTGCCCGCCGAAGGGGGCGGCGACCCAGTCCAGGACACCGCCGTGGCTGAGCATCACCCACCAGGCGTAGGCCTTGACCAGGTAGCCGGCCCACAGCGGCGTCAGCACCGCCACCAGCAGCAGGCGTCGGCTCCCGGACCGGGCCACCCGAGCGATGAAGAAGGCCATCGGGAGGGCGGCCACCGCGTCGATCACGGTCACCGACACCGCGATGCCCAGCGTGCGCACGGCGACCGTCCGGTACTGCGGATCGGTCAGCAGCGACCGGAAGTTGTCGACGGTCCAGCGCTGTTCGACGGCGGAGGTGAACGCGTTGGTGGTCCAGAACGCGGACAGCAGGAGGACCGCCAGCGAGCCGAGGTACGCCAGCACCAGCCAGGTCATCGGCGCCGCCAGCAGCGCCGCGAGCCGCAGACCGGGGCGCCGGTCCAGCAGCCCGGCCAACCGGCGCATCGGGGTGCGTGTCGGAGTGCGCGCGTCGGTGTGCGCCGGGGTACGCGCCGCGGCGGGGGCGCTCACGAGCTCTTGATCCCGTTCCAGGCGGTGACCCACTGGGCGTACGCGGTGCAGTCGTCGCGGCCGCTGCCGTCGGCGCACTGCGCGGTGGGCGTGGTCCAGTAGTAGACCTCCTTCCACCAGTTCTCGTCGGTGGCGTGGTAGTCGGCGCAGAAGCCCGGGTTGTCGGTGATCTGCGCGCAGGCCTTCGAGTTGGCCGGGGCCTCGCCGAAGTACTCGGCGACCTGCGCGTTGGCCGACGGCGAGACGATGTAGTCCATCCACGCGTAGGCGCAGTTGGGGTGCTGGGCGTGCGACGAGACCATCCAGGTGTCGGACCAGCCGGTGGAACCCTCGACGGGCAGGATCGCCTGCGTCCTCACCCTGCCCTCGGCGGCGACCGCCCGCTGGATCACCTCCCAGGTGGTGCCGATCAGGGCGTCGCCGGAGTCGAACGCCGCCTGCTCCTTGGTGTAGTCGCTCCAGTAGGAACCGACCTGCTTCTTCTGGACCTTGAGCAGCGCCACCGCGGCGTCCAGTTGGGAGGAGGTCAGGGCGTAGGGGTTCCTGATGCCGAGCTCGGGCTTGGTCCTCATCAGGTACAGCGCGGCATCGGCGATGTAGATCGGGCTGTCGTACGCGGTGAGGTGCCCGGCGTAGGGCGAGTCCGGGGTGAAGACCGCACCCCAGGAGGTCGGCGCGGGGGTGACCTTGTCGGTGTTGTACATCAGCAGGTTGGCGCCGCGCCCGTGCGGGATCCCGTACGGCACGTCCTTGACCGAGTTCCACGGGCGGTTCTTCAACCCGGGATAGACATCGGCGTAGTTGGGGACGAGCGCGGTGTTGACCGGCGCGACGTCGCCGCCCGCGATCAGGCGCAGCGTCGCGTCACCGGAAGCCGAGACGGTGTCGTACTGGCCGGTCTTCATCAGCGCGACCATCTCGTCCGAGGTGCCCGCCACCTTCAGGTTCACCTTGCAGCCGGTCTGCCGGATGAACGGGGTGACCCAGTCGACGGCCTTGTTGTCCTGCCCGTACTCGACGTAGCCGGCCCAGGCGACGATGTTGACGGTGCCCTCGCCGGGGCCGAGGGACTTCTGCGCGGGGATGTCCGGTGCGGTGAACCCGCTGCCCGTGCCGCCGCCGCCACCGGAGTTCGACGCGCACGCTGCGGTCAGCAGCAGGGCGGCCGCGGCCGCCAGGGCGCTCAGGGGGCGGCGGCGGACGGGGCGGCGAAGCAGGGTCCGGCGGCGTAGGGGGTGCGTGGTGCTCATGAACTCGGTCGCTTTCGTCAAGGGTTGTTCGTCAAGGGTTGGGGGTCAGGAGTTGTCGATGCGGACGGTGTGCTGTCGCCGCCAGGCCAGGAGGACGCTCGCCCCGCGGCGGCGGGAGACGTCGGCACCGGAGACGTCGGCACCGGAGTTGTCGAGACCGGAGCCGTCGAGGTTCTGCCGGACCGCCACCAGCCGCCCGCCCGCCGCCAGGTCGACCAGGAAGCGGGTCTGCGCGCCGGCGTAGACGACCTCGCCGATCGTCCCGGTGACGCCGTACTCGTCGGGCCCCGTCAGGTCGCCCGGACGGGCGATGCGGATCTTCTCGGGGCGCACCGAGTACGTCCCGGGCCGGCCGAAGACCTGCTCGGCGCAGGCGCCCCGGAGCAGGTTCGAGGTGCCGACGAAGCCCGCCACGAACGCGGTGGCCGGTCGCTCGTACACCTCGGCGGGAGTACCGACCTGCTCGATCCGGCCGGCGTTGAGGACCGCGATCCGGTCGCTCATCGTGAGCGCCTCGTCCTGGTCGTGGGTGACGAGGACGAAGGTGATCCCGGCCTCGCGCTGGATCTGCTGGAGTTCGAGCTGCATCTCCAGCCGGAGCTTCAGGTCGAGGGCGCCGAGCGGCTCGTCGAGCAGCAGTACGGACGGGCGGTTGACCAGCGCCCGGGCCAGCGCGACCCGCTGGCGCTGCCCGCCGGACAGTTCGGCGGGGCGCCGGTCACCGAAGGAGGGCAACTGCACGCTCGCCAGCGCCTCGGCCACCCGTGCGGCCCGCTCCGCCCGCGGCACCCGCTTGACCTTCAGTCCGTACTCGACGTTCTGCCACACCGACAGATGCGGAAAGAGGGCGTAATCCTGGAACACCGTGTTGACGTCGCGGTCGAACGCGGGCAATCCGGTGACGTCGACCCCGCCCAGCAGCACCCGGCCGGCGCTCGGCGCCTCGAAGCCCGCGATCATGCGCAGTACCGTGGTCTTGCCCGACCCGGACGGCCCGAGCATCGAGAAGAACTCGCCCGGCCTGACCTCCAGATCGATCCCGTCCACGGCGCTGACCACGCCGAACGCCTTGCTGACCCCGGACAACGCGACCGCACCGGGCTCGACCGGACAGTCGGCCGAGCGGCCCGACGAACGGCCCGACGTACGCTCCGGCGGGCTCGGGAAGGAACCGGCGGACGGACTGGGAACTGGGCTGGACGTCATCCGCACCTCGGTCTCGCGGTCTCTGCTGTCGGATCCGCGACTGCTGAATCCTCTGAACCTTCGACTGAAGCAGAAAAGCCACCGGTCCGGGTGGCGGCGGCCCACCGGCCTCGGGGGCCGTCAGCGCGATGACGGTGGCACGGCGGCGATTGTCAGCCCGATGACGGCGAGGTCCGGCACCTTCGAGAGGTCCGCGCTTGCCCCTCCTCATCCGAATTCACGTTCAAGTCAACCGAATTCACGTACACGTACACGTACACGTACACGTACACGTACACGTACACGTCCAAGGAGCGCACATGACGATCACCATCCGACCGGGAAGCACCGTGATGTTCACCGGCGACTCGATCACCGACTGCCAGCGGCAGCAGAGCGAAGACGGCCTCGGCTACGGCTACCCGCTGCGCGTCGCGGGAGAGTGGGGACTCCGGCACCCGGACCGGCCCGTGACCTGGCTGAACACCGGGAACGCGGGCGACAAGGTGATGAACCTCGAAGCCCGCTGGCAGACCGACGTGCTCGACGCCCGACCGGACGTGGTGTCGATCCTCGTCGGAGTCAACGACATGGGCTGGCACACGCTGGACCCGGAGGGGCGCGTGATCCCCGCGGAGGAGTTCGAAGCGGGCTACGACCGCCTGCTCGCGCCCCTCGCCGAGGCGGGCGCGCAGCTGATCCTCATCGAGCCGTTCCTCCTGCCGATCCACGGCGTCATCGAGGCCGGCGCCGCCCTCATCGGAGCGGAAGAACGACGGCAATGGCGCACCGACCTGGACCCCAAGATCCAGGCCGTGCGCCAACTCGCCCGCACCTACGGCGCGCACCTGCTCGCCGCCGACGGCATGTTCGCCGAACTCGCCGCCACGGCCGGCCCGGAGCACTGGTCCGAGGACGGCGTCCACCCGACGCCCGCCGGCCACGCCGCACTCGCGGCAGCCTGGCTGCGCCTGGTCGCCTGACCGAGCCCCGCGACCACCCGCGACAGCGGCGGTCGCGGGGAGATCCAAGGGCTCCAGGCCGGCCTCACCAGAGCCAGGGAGGAACGCCGTTGCTCGCCCAGACCTGAATGCCTGTGCGGGACAGCTTCGTCAGGGAAGCTCGCGGCGCACCAGCACACGGGCAGCAGGCTCCCCGGTGAGCCGGGCGTGTGCCATCCGTTCGCGCACCTCGCCGAGCGTGCGTGGCCGGTAGCCGGGGCCACCGCAGCAGCCCTTGTGGAATCGGACCCCCGCGTGCAGCAGGACGGAGAGCGTCCGCCAACCGGCGGCGTCCCGTCGACGCGGTGCCGCGAAGGCGGACCCGACGTGGATCAGAGCCTCGGTGCAACGCGGGCAGCGCCGTTCGCGCGTCCCGGGGTAGGGCTGCTTGTACGAGGCCCGGCAGGGCAGACAGACGTACGAGGTCCTTGCATGGGCCATGAGGCCAGACTATGCGTCGGCGGCCGTCGAGCCGACCGGATTTCCTCCTGTCCGGCCTCAGGGAAGCCATGTCTCGGGCGGTCCCTGGCGGTCCCCGGCGGTCCCCGGCGGCCCCCGGCGGTCCCCGGCTGTCACTGGCGGTCCCCGGCTGTCACTGGCGGCGCTCAGCCGCCGAAGGCCTCCGCCACGGGTCGCCGCAGGTCGTAGGCGGCCCAACCCGGGTCCCCGGTGCTGGCGAACGCGACCCAGGCACCGTGGACCCGGGCTGCGAGCCCCGCCGGGGCGGGTTCGGGGCCGAGCAGCCCGGTGTCCCCGTGCAGCCACGGTTCGTCGGCGACGTCGAACACGAAGGGCAGTTCGACGGTGTGGGCGGCGCCGAGCCGCCCGCCCAGAGCCGTCGAGCGGTACCCGAACGAGTAACGGTGCGTACGGCCGCCCGAGATCCGGGCGTGGGCCTGTGCTAGACGCGCCGTACCGGCCTCGAACAGGGCCCGCCCGAGCACGGCGGAGCGCAGCTCGCCCGGTGTCGCGCCCGGCCGGGCCGCGCGGTGCGCGGCGAGGGCGGCCGCCGGGTCCGCGTGCACCCGGGCGGCGACGGCGAGCACGTCGGCGTCCGTGGTGGACTCCAGACCGCCCTGCGGGACGACGTAGAGGTTCCCCTCCTCGGTGTTGGTGCCGATGAGCAGATCGACGTCGGCGGCCGGGCCGTCGGCGAGGGCGTCGGCGGGCTGCGCTGGCAGGACCAGGCTGAACGGGCTGAGCCCGGCCAGCGGGTCCGAAGCGGTGCCGGTCCGCAGATCCAGGCCGGCCAGCGCGGGCAGGACCGCCACGAAACGCTCGTCCGGGACCAGGGCGAACGCCTCCACGGTCGGCTCGACGCCCAGCGAGGCCGCCACCGCGGCGGTGACCCGCTGCGCCTGCTCCGGGGTGAACGCGCCGCAGCCGTTGCCGCTCTGGACGATCGCCCGCCGGAACAGACCGGCGGCCGCCGGAGTCGCGAGCAGCGCACCGACGAGCGTGGCGCCCGCGGACTGGCCGAAGACCGTGACGTTCCCCGGGTCGCCACCGAAGGCCGCCACCGAGCCCCGCACCCACCTGAGCGCGGCGAGCACGTCGAGCAGCCCGCGGTTGGCCGGAGCACCCGCCAGCTCCAGGAACCCCGGCACGCCGAGACGGTAGTTCACCGTCACCAGGACGACGCCGTCGCGGGCGAACGCGCCGCCGCCGTAGAGCGCCGCGCGGTTCGAGCCGGTGACGAACCCGCCGCCGTGCACGAAGACCATGACGGGGCGCCCGCCCCCGTCGGCGGCCGGCGTGTGGACGTCGACGGTCAGGTATTCCTCGCCGGGCACCCAGCCCGGCCCGAAGTAGGGGCTCATGTCGAGCCGGCCGAAGTCCCGGGCCGGCTGGGGGGCGGTCGGCGAGGGCCTGCCGCCGTCACGGACACCCGGCCAGCCCGGGTGCGGCATGGGCGCGGCGAACCGGCCGGCACCGACCGGCGCCGCCGCGTACGGGAGGGCGCGGAAGCGCTCACCGGACTCGTCACGGACGCCGCGCACGGCGCCCGCCGGGGTTTCGACGACCGGATCTGCCTGTCGGGGCACGGGATGACTTCCTCTCTGGAAGGGAACGAACGGGACATCGATCGGGGGAGCTCCGGACGGGACGTCGGGACGTCGGGACGTCGGGAGATCAGGAGATCCGGGAGAAACCCGCCCACTCCTTGACCGCGAACTTCGACCCGCTGCGCGCGACCTCCATCGCCCCCCGGCCGCCGAAGTGCGCCGGGAGGACGAGCGCGTTGTTCTCGGCGGCGCGGCCGAGCAGCTTGCGCCGGGTCGCGCGGGACTCCGCCGGGTCCTCGCAGAAACAGGAATTGGTCTCCGGCTCCGCGATCTGCAACGCGGTGTGCACCAGATCCCCGACGAACAAGGCCTGGTCGCCGCCGGACTCCAGGGTGAGCACGGACGAGCCGGGAGTGTGCCCGGGAGCGAGATCGAGCCGCAGGTTCCCGTCGATCCGGTACGTCCCCTCCCACAGGTGCGTCAGCCCCGCCGCGTGGACCGGCGCGACGCTGTCCTCGAACACGTTCTGGTTCCCCCGGCCGAACACGCTCCTGTGCCCGTTGGCCGGGTCCCAGAACTCGAAGTCCCGCCGGGGCATCAGATACGTGGCGTTCGGGAAGGTCGGCACCCAGTCCCGGCCGTCGAGGCGGGTGTTCCAGCCCACGTGATCGACGTGCAGATGGGTGTTGACCACGACGTCGACGTCCTCGGGCCGCACCCCGGTGGCGGCGAGGTTGTCGAGGTAGCCGGTGTCCAGGCGGCTCCACACCGGCGCGTAAGGGCGGTCCTTGTGGTTGCCCACGCCGGTGTCCACGAGGATCGTGCGCCCCTCGCTGCGCAGCAGCCAGGACTGGATCGCCGTACGGCACTCGTCCGTCTCCGGGTCCCAGAAGTCGGGCGCCAGCCAGTCGCGGTGCTCGTCCCACGAGCCGTCGGGGCTGTCCGGGAAGAACTGGCCCGGCGTCAGCCCGGCCGAGCCGTAGAACTCCTTGACGCGGGTGACGGTGACGTCGCCCAGGGTGATCTGTTCGGGGTCCTGGCCCATGTGCTGATCCATGTGCTGATCCATGTGCTGGCCCATGCGCTGATCCATGTCGTGATCGATGTTCTGGTTCATGTCCTGATCCATGCGGTCCGTCCTCGGGTCCGGGATACGCGGCCGAATCGGCGGCTGACTGAGACCGATCCTGGACACCCGGACGGGCACCAGCCACTCCCGGCTTGTCCTACCCCTCGCAGGGTGTGGCAGGGACCGGGCCGCCCGTCGAATACTGGGGCGATGAACGGACCAGGCCCACTCGGCGCCTTCCTCCAAGCCCGGCGGGCGCAGCTGCGGCCCGAGGACGTCGGCCTGCGCGACCTCGGGCCCCGCAGACGGGTGGCCGGGCTCCGGCGCGAAGAACTCGCCCAACTCGCGGGCGTCAGCGTCTCCTACTACACCCGGCTGGAACAGGGCCTGTCCCGCGGGGCCTCCGCCGAGGTGCTCGACGCCATCGCCGGCGCCCTCCTGCTCGACACCCACGAACGCGCCCACCTCGACCGGCTCGCCGACACCGCCCGCCACACGCCCCGGCCACGCCGCCCACGGCCCGAGAAGCTCGCCGCCGAAACCCGGGACCTCCTCCGCGCCGTCGACGGCGTCCCCGCGATCGTGCTCGGCCGCCGCACCGACGTCCTGGCCTGGAACACCCTCGGACACGCCCTGCTGGCCGGCCACCTCGACGTCCTCAGCCCGGACGACCCGGCCCGACGCCCGAACATGAGCCGGATGCTCTTCCTCGACCTGCACTGCCGAGAGCTGTACGCGGACTGGGAACGCAAGGCGCGCGCGGTGGTCGGCAACCTGCGCATCGCCGTCGGCAGACATCCGGAGGACGCGCTGCTCGCGGAGTTGATCGGCGAACTGACCATGAAAAGCCCGGAGTTCGTCGCCCTGTGGGCAGACCACCGCGTAGTGCCGTGCGACGCCTCGTCCTACGAGCTGCACCACCCCGTCGTCGGCACGGTCACGGTGACCCAGCAGACCCTGTCCATCGCCCGCTCACCAGACCAGGCGCTCATCGTGTGCACCACCCCCGCCAACTCCCCCTCCGAGCAGGCCCTCACCCTCCTCCGCCACGCGGCCGCCAGCCGGGCACCGCACGCGCGCGGCGCGGGCGCGCGCCAGGCGTAGGCCGGGCAAGCGCTGCGGCCCCAGCCACCGTCGTCATCGACAGTAAGTGACGTCACCGGGAGGTCGACGATCCCGTGCGGACGCTGACCGTGAACAGAGTGGAACAACCCCGCGAGCGCGGGGCCGATGATGACAAGGCCGCCGTCGACGCTGTCGACCTGGAGCAACCCCCGCGACCGCGGGGCCGATACTTCCTGACCTTCAGTGATTAGCGGCAGAGGGGCCCGATTGATTCAGTTCGCTTGGTAGAGACCTCGTCGAGCAGCTGATGCGTTGTTGCCGTCTCTCCTTGCTCCAAGGCTGGTTGTCAGTTTCGTGGCCCACGTTCTCGAAGCGTACTCGCACATGGAGGTTGGGACGATGGTTGACGACCGTTGGCAGTGGTATCCGTCCGAGTCAGGAGCTGGCTGGGCACACTGTGGGGTAGGTCCGTCGGGCAGATGTGCGTATGGGAGGCGATCGATGCCGGGTACCGTCACGGTATGACGACCAGTGACTTCGTTGTGGTGACGACGACCCATGACGACGAGACAAAGGCCCGTGAGCTCGCCTCGGTGGTGATCCGTGACCGCCTGGCCGCGTGCGCGCAGGTCTACCGCGTCCAGTCCGTCTACTGGTGGGACGGCGAGGTGCAGGAATCCGCCGAGTGGCGGATCGACTTCAAGTCCCGGGCGAGCCTGGCTGATCAGCTGTCCGCGCGCATCGTCGAGCTGCACTCCTACGACAGGCCGGAGGTCGTCGGGGTGCCGGTGATCACTGGATCGGCCGCCTACCTGGACTGGGTGGCCGCAGAGACGCGAAGCTGATCGGCAGCTATTCCAAGGAGGCCCGGATCTCGTCTCGAAGTGCCTGGGCCGCCGACGATGCCGGGAGCTGGTCGACCAGTGCGGACAGCCGTACTCGACCCATGGTTGTCTCGGCTTCGAGTTCTGGATGGCGGAGGCGCGTTCGTGCGTTTCGGCCCCGGCCTGGTGGTTGGCCATCATGAGGGGCATGGGCTTGACCACTTGGGCTCTGTCTCCGGCCATCGCTCTGCATCTGTCGGCCGTATGGCGGTCGTAGCGCGAGACCTCGCGCCCGCACCTCGGGCGCGGGTCGAGGACGCGGTGTGCGGTCTGCTCGATGCGCTGCTGGCGGAGGAGGTGGTACGGGCCTTGAAGCTCGGCAAGTAGGCGTGGCCTACGCGGACGCCTCGCTGTCGAGTGCGGCCTTCGCGGTCTGGCTGGAGGGACTGCCCGGCGTAGGCTCGGCCCCATGCCCCTCCGATCCGTGGTGTTCGACATCGGCGAGACCCTGACCAGCGACACCCGCTACTGGGGAGACTGGGCCCGGTGGCTTGGCGTCCCCACGCACACGATGTCGGCCCTCGTCGGGGCCGTACTTGCTCAAGGCCGAGACAACGCCGACGCAATCCGGATTGCCCGGCCCGGCGTGGACGTGGCCGCAGAGTGGCAGGCCCGGCAGGAAGCTGGCCAGGGCGACTTCCTCGACGAATCCGACCTCTACCCAGACGTCCGCCCGGCTCTGGCCCGTCTTCAGGAAGCCGGGCTGTGGGTGGGGATCGCGGGCAACCAGAACGCCGCCGTGACCGAGCTGCTGTCCAGTCTTGGATTGCCGGCCGCTGCGATCGCCACGTCCGGCGAGTGGGGAGTGTCCAAGCCGAGCGCAGCCTTCTTCGATCGGGTGACGGCTTGGGCGCCGGGTGAGCCCCACGAGATCGTGTACGTCGGTGATCACCCGGCCAACGACGTCACGCCGGCTCGGGCGGCCGGTCTCCGGGCCGCGCACCTTCGCCGCGGTCCGATCGGGCTCACGTCGACTGCGCCCACCGCGGACTGGACCGTGAACTCGCTGACCGAGCTGGCCGGTCTGCTGGTGGGCGAGTAGCAGGATCGCCCCGGCGGCGTGACCGCCGGGGCGATCCGCCAGGCGCCGGTACCGTTCCGAGTGCGACCACGGAACGGAGCCACACTATGCCCGGAACCACCGCTACCGCACTCGGTCAGCGAATCGAAACCGCCCGACTGGCACGGAGGTTGACGCGTCGCCAGCTGGAGAAGCTGTCCGGCGTCTCGTACAGCACGATCCGCAAGGTCGAAGGCGGGGAGCGGTCCCCAGGTGACGGCATCCTGGAGGCGCTGGCCCGTGCTCTCGACCGCACTCCGGAGGATCTGCTGGACGGCCCCGGTCGTACCGACAGCCGGGTGCACGAGGCCATCCCGAACCTGCAGCGCGCGATCGCCGCGTACGACCTGCCGGAGGACGGCCCGGTCCGGTCGCTGCCACTACTCGCGGCTGACGTCGGGCGGGCAGTCGAGGACCGCGTGCAGTCGCGGTACGCACACCTTGCCGAGCAGATGCCGCAGTTGCTCAGCGAGTTGTTCCGCGCGGTGGACAAGGCTCGGGGAGCTGACCGCGAACGGGCCGCTCGTCTCCTCGCGCTGGCGATCAGGTCGGCGGACGCGGTGGCCTACAAGTACGGCTACGGCGACCTCTCGGGCCGACTGATCGAGCTGATGAGGTGGGCGGCATCGATCGCCGCTGACCCCGCCCTCGAAGCTGCCGCGGCGTACGTGCGCATGGAGACGTTCTTCTCTGTCAGCCAGCTCGGCCCTGGTTTGCGGTCGCTTCGGACCGCCGTCGACCGGATGCCAGCCCCGACGACGGAGTCGCTCGCTGCGGCTGCTGCCGCCCTGCACATGCGCGCGGCGGTTGCTGCGGGCCGTATGCGGCGCGCGGACGAGGCGCGTGAGCACCTGCGGGACGCCGAGGCACTGGTTAGCCGGGTGCGGGAGCGGCTCTATGACGGTACGGCGGTCGGGCCTGACAGTCTGGAGATCCACCGGTTGTCGGTGGCCGTGGAGTTGGGCAATCCGCAGGATCTCCGGAACGCGGTAGTGGCGGCGTCCTGCTGGGCACCCCCGCGGGACCTGCCAGCTGAGCGCCGGTCACACTACTACATCGACCTTGGCCGGGCCCAGATGCTCCTCGGGCAACCGCAGCACGCGAAGGAATCACTGCTGGTCGCGAGGCAAATCGCCCCGCAACACGTGCGCGAGCACAGCCAGGTGCGGACGGAGTTGGCCACGATGGTCCGGCTGTCGCGCGGCCGGGACGAGCAGCTGCTCGCTTTCGCTCGGTGGGCCAAGGCGGTGTAGGGGGGTGCCACAGGTTGTGGCACTTCCGGGGGCGCCCGACCGGGACGCTTGGAGGCGTGACAGGGACACCGACGCCACAGGTTGTCGAGCCGGGGTCAACAAGCCCCGCGCGGCTCCACGGAGAAGCGTGCATCTGCTGTGGCTCGCCCGAGCCGCCTCTGATAGCGGCTGGCCACGTCTACACGTCGACTGGCCCGACCACGGCGCCGCTCGGCTGGCCAGTTGTGGCCTGTGCTTCCGGATGCCGGACCATCTCGACGGAGGACCAGTGAGCGAGCAGTATCCCCCGGCCACGGATTTCACCAGCGTGGAATTCAGGCCCTACGCCGGTGTTCCTCGACAGCTCCGGGTGACCCCCGAGCAACTGCACGGCCAGGCCTGTATCGCCTGCACAGATGGCGACGGGACACACCTGGTCTACATCGGACGCACCTATACCGACGCCCCGCCCGGGAACGCGCAGTACAGCCGGCCCGCTGTCGCTCATCCCGGATGCCTCGAGGTTGCCAAGTGAGCGTCGGCGGTGGAACACCGGTCGGCGTCGAGACCGCGGGTGGCACCCCCTGATGCCGTCGCCGGGTGAGATCCCGATTCCGGCGGACGAGGAGATCGAGGAGGACGACATGACCTCGCAGAAGGGCCCCAGCGGCGGCTCGGGCGGAATCGGTGGCCCGAAGGCACCGCTGACGGCACCGATGCCCCCGCCGCTGGCCGACCCGCTTCCGAACCCCGAGAAGTGACTCCCCAGCCGGCCGTACGGCGGTGCGGCCGGCCAGTGCTACTCGTCGCGGAACAGACGCCAGAGCGGGATCCCGATCGCGCGGGCGATCGCGCTGAGCTGGTCGAGCGTGGGCGGGACGAGGCCGGAGCAATTTCCGCACGGGTGGGGACGGGCTGCTTCAGGGGCGAAGTGTCCGGTGGAGGGCCTGTTTTCAGATGTGCGGTGCTCTGGGAGCATGGTGCGATGGATCATCGGCAGATAGTCAGTTCCGGCTCGCCTCTCGAACCTCAGATCGGCTTTTCCCGGGCAGTCCGCAAGGGGTCACACGTTGCAGTCGCGGGGACTGCTCCCATCGGGGACGGTGGGACGACGGTGGGGAAGGGCGATGTGTACGCCCAGACTGTCAGGTGTCTGGACATTGCGGAGGCCGCGCTGAAGGAGGCGGGGGCGTCGTTGGGGGACGTTGTGCGGACCCGTCTCATGCTCACCGATGTGACGCGCTGGAAGGAGGCCGCGCGAGCGCACGGGGAGCGGTTCGGGTCGGTCCGTCCGGTCTGCACCGTCGTCGAGGTTTCACGTTTCATCGATCCCGAATGGCTCGTTGAAGTGGAGATCGACGCCATCCTCGACTGATTCCGAAGAGCGCTGGTCGCGGCCACACGTGGGTGGCTGCGACCAGCGCTGTGGTGTTTCGTAGCGGGGCGGGTGTGCCGCGCGATGCTAGGGGCGGTGGCGGCGGGTGTCGGCCAGGCCCTGCCAGCGTTCCGCGATGTCGGCGGTGCCTGCGGGGAGGTCGAACTGGTCGAGGACGCGCATGACGATGTGGTCGACGAGGTCGCCGATGCCGTTCGGGATGTCGTAGAAGGCCGGCATCGGCGGGACGATGCGTACGCCCATCCGGGAGAGCGCGAGCATGTTCTCCAGGTGGATCTCGTTGAGGGGTGTCTCCCGGGGCACGAGGACCAGTGGGCGCCGTTCCTTGAGCGTGACGTCGGCTGCGCGGGCGATGAGGTTGTCGGCCATGCCGTGCCGGACGGCCGCGAGCGTCTTCATGCTGCACGGGACGATGGCCATGCCCGCGACCGGGTACGAGCCGGAGGAGATGGTGGCGCCGAGGTCGCCGAACTTGTGTGTCACGTCGGCGAGTTCGGCGAAGCGACGGGCGCTGTAGGGCGTCTCCACCTCGATGGTGGAGCGGGCCCAGGTGCTCAGGACGAGGTGGGTCTCCACCTGCGGTACCTCGCGCAGGACCTGTAGCAGGCGGACGGCGATCGGGGCGCCGGTGGCGCCGGTGACTCCGATGACGAGGCGGGTGGCGGGGGGTGTGGCGGACACAATGTGCTCCTGGCGTAGGGGGAAGGGCCGGAGGGGAGGGTGAGGGAGGGGGCGCGCCGCTGCTCCCTCACCGCCCCGGCGGCTACAGCGCCAGGACGCCCGCCCAGCGTTCGCGCAGCCGCTCGCGGGTGGCCTGGTCGACGCGGTTGGCCGCCGGGTACCGGTCCTTCCACGCGAACGGCTTGCACGCGTCGATGAGCACGATGCCCATCGACAGGTCGCCGGCGGCGAGCCTGTCGGGTGCGAGCCGGGGGTCGATGGCGGTGGTGGGCGCACGCAGGACCTGGATGGACTCGGTCGGGTGGACGCGGGTGAACATCGCCCACAGGACGTGGTTGATGTCGGTGATGTCGATGTCCTCGTCGACCACGACGAAGTACCGTTCCATGCCGCCGGTGCGCTTGCGCCCGGCCGCCGCCAGCAGCGCGTGCATGGCGTCCCCCGCGCCGGTCTGCTCGATGGAGACGACCATCAGCAGCTGCCGGGCGTAGGCCCACACGCCCTTGACGTTCTGCACGCCGGACGCTTCCAGGTGGTCCCAGGTCAGCGACGCCGAGTAGAGCGGAACGGCCTGGTCGCCGGCCGGGATGGTCGGCAGCATGGGCGGGGCGCCCAGGATGATCGGGTCGTCGCGGTGCAGGATCCGGGTGACCCGGACGACGGTCTCCTGGCCCGAGTGCGTGTAGTAGCCGGTCCACTCCCCGAAGGGGCCCTCCAGGACGGACTCCTCCTCGACCGGCGGCAGTTCGCCCTCGATCACGATCTCGGCGTGCGCCGGGATCGGAAGCTCGCTGCCCGGCGCGTACAGGACCTCGACGCCCTCCCCGCGCAGCCCGCCCGCCAGGTCGTACTCCGACATCCCGGACGGTGCGGCGATCGCGGCGGCGGTCGAGAGGATCGGGTCCTGGCCCACCACCACGGCGATCGGGCAGGTCTGGCCGCGCGCCCAGTACTTCTCGGCGATCGCCTTGGCGTGCCGGTTGCCGAGCATCCACAGCGAGAGCCGGTCGCGGCCCTGGACGCAGGCCCGGTAGGTGCCGACGTTGACCCAGCCGCTGTCGGGGTCGCGGGTGATCACCATGCAGGCGGTGCCTATGTAGCGCCCGCCGTCCCTGTCGTGCCAGCGCGGGGTGGGGAAGATCCCGAGGTCCACGTCCTCGCCGACCAGGACGTTCTCCAGGACCGGACCGGTGGCGACCTCCACCGGGGGAACGGGCTCGATCCGCTTGCTGAGGTCCTTCCAGGCCCGCACGATGTCGAGCTTGGGGGTGTCGTGCGGCAGCCCGAGCGCCACCGCGGTGCGGGCGGGCGTCCCCATGAAGTTGGTGAACACCCGGTACCCCGTGGGGAATCCCGGAATGTTGTCGAACATCAGGGCGGGGCCTTCCCGCTCCGCCAGCAGTTCGGTGATGCCTCCGATGTCCAGGTCCCGGTCGGCGCCGTCGATCTGGAGGACTTCGTCCTTCCCGAGGGCCTCGGTCAGGTGGTCGATGTAATGCCGAAGATCACGAAATGCGCTCATCTGCCGTCGGGGAGCCGGGTGGTGTGCCCGGATCTCCCCTCCTCCTCTTCCTCGCGGGTGGCGGCCGAGCCTCGGCGCGGCCGTCACGGGGATCGCAGTTCCGCGCGGACAGGTGCCGCGTCGGCCTGCGCACCGATGATCCGGATCGGCCGCGAGCGGACGCAACGAGTCCGGACGTAGGTGCCGGATACCGCCCCGGGTAGGGTCTGGATCCGTGGAATCCCTCAATCTCCGGCTGATCCACGCCCTGCAGATCGACGGGCGTGCCCCCCTGCGCCGGATCGCCTCGGTGCTGGGCGTCTCCGAGCAGGTCGTCGCCCGCCGCTACGCCGCGCTGTGCGAGAGCGCCGGGCTGCGCGTCATCGGCCGGCTCAACCCCCGGCCCGTCGGGCAGACCGTGTGGGCGCTGCGACTGCGGTCCGCCCCCGGCGCGTCGCTCGGCCTGGCCCGGGCCCTGGCCGCGCGGGAGGACACGCGGTGGGTCCAGCTCGCCTCCGGCGCCACCGAGATCATCTGCCATCTCGTGGCGCACCGCGACCGCGCCCAGGACGCGCCGGTGCAACTGCTCGACCGGCTCCCGGGGGTCACCTCGATCACCGCGCAGCGCGTGCTGCGGCTGTTCAAGGGCGGCCCGACAACCTGGGGCGCCCTGACCTGCGCGCTGGACCAGGACCAGCGGGACGCGCTCGCCCCCGCGTTCCCGCCGCCTGCCTTCCCACCCCCGAGGCTCCCGCCTTCCGACGCCCGGCCGTCGTCGCCGTCCTGGGCGCCGTCGCTGGAGCCCACCGGGCTCACCGAGCTCAACGACCTCGACCACACGCTGCTCGCCGCGCTGGCCCGCGACGGCCGTACGACGTACGCGGCGCTGGCCGCCGAGGCCCGCTGCCACGAGTCGACGGTGCGCCGCCGGATCGCCCACCTGCGCGCGGCCGGAGCGCTCTTCTTCGTCGTGGACGTCGACGAGCGGCTGCTGGGCAGCCCGACCACCACCGCCATCTGGATGTCGGTGCGGCCCTCGCACCTCGCCGCCGTCGGCGCAGCCCTGGCGGAACACCCCGAAGTCGCCTACGCCGCCGCCACCACGGGGCGGACCAACCTCCTCGCCGCCGTCCTCTGCCCCGACGACGAGTACCTGTACGACTACCTGACCGACCGTCTCGGCGCCCTCCCGGGCATCGACACGGTCGAGACCGCCCCGATCGTCCGGACCCTCAAACGCGTCGGCACCGTCGGCCGCCACCGCAACCGGCCGGCCGGCACCCGGCGCGGCTGAGGACCGTCGAGACGTCGGGCGGCTGACCGCCCGGCGAGCCGGCCAGCCGTTCAGAACGGCTTGGGCGGCCCCGATCGAACGGAGGCCGCCCAGGGCGTGATCCCTCGCATCTCCCGCATCTCCCGTTCGGACCGGGGCCCGGGGGAGGAAGGGGAGGAACTGCTACTACCCCACCACCTGGACCTCGTCGGCCTGGAGCCCCTTCTGGCCCTGGACCGCCACGAAAGTCACCTTCTGGCCCTCAACCAGGGACTTGAAGCCGCTTCCCTGGATCGCCCGGAAGTGAACGAACAGGTCCGCTCCGGACTCCGGGGTGATGAAGCCGTAGCCCTTCTCGTCGTTGAACCACTTCACCGTGCCGTTCTGTCGCTCTGCCACAGCCACTCCTGCTTTCCGAGGATCGAGGATCTACGAGACGCAACATGCCGATCATGACAGGGCTCGGGGTCTCGGCGGGGCTGTAACGCGAAGTTGGTCGGCCGCTGCGGTGAGTAGCCACCCGGACCGGTGACGGCACCACAGGTGCTGCACGCGCCGGAGTCCCGGCAACCGTCCACCGTCCACCGTCCATCTGCGCAGACGTGATCGGGTAGCCCGGCGGGCCGGCCTGAGTACCCGTACTCAGGCCGGCCCGGTCGTGCCGCCGGAGCATGGGGGCATGCACACAGCAGCAACACCGAGGATCGGCATCACCGCCGTCGGCTCCCACCTGCCGGCCCGCCGGCTCACCTCCCAGCAGCTCCAGGACGAGGTCACCGCCGGCGGGCGACTCGCCCTTCCGGAGCGGATGTTCGAGAAGGCGACCGGCATCCGCACCCGGCACTTCGCCGCCGACGGCGAGTACGCCTCCACCCTGGCGGTCGGCGCCGCCCGACGCGCCCTCGCCGCCCGTGCACTGCGCCCGCAGGACGTGGACCTGCTGCTGTTCGCCTCCGCCACCCGGGACGTGTGCGAGCCCGCCACCGCCCACATCGTGCAGGCCGAACTCGGCACCCGTGCACACGCGTTGGACGTCAGCAACGCCTGCAACAGCTTCCTCAACGGGATCGACCTGGCCCGCGCGATGATCCTGGTCGGCCGGGCCCGGCGTGCCCTGGTCGTCACCGGCGAGACGCCCAGCCGGGCCATGCTCCGCACGCCGTCCTCCCCGGCGGAGTTCCGGGACGGCTTCGCCGGCTACACCTTCGGTGACGCCGGGGCGGCCGTCGTCGTCGAGGCCGTGGAGCGGGGCGGCATCCTCGACGTCGGGACGGAGACGGCCTCCGAGCACTGGCCGGCCGGCGGCATCCCCGGCGGCGGCTCCCGCCACCCGCGCGGCGACGAGTACAGCTACTTCCGGGGCGGCGGCAAGGAACTGCGCGGCATCTTCGAGGAGATCGGCCCCGCCGCCCTGGCCCGGCTCGCCGCCCGCACCGGCCTCGGCTGGGACGACTACGCCCGGGTGCTGGTGCACCAGGTGACGATCCCCTACCTGGAACGCTTCGTCGAGCTGACCGGGGTGCCGGCCGGGAAGCTGGTCCTGACCGTGCCGGAACTCGGCAACGTGGCCAGTGCCACGCTGGGCGTGCAACTCGACCGAATACGCGGCACGTTGGCGCCCGGCGAGAAGGTGCTGCTGATCGGTCTCGGCGGTGGCGTCAGCCTCATGACCATGGTCTGGGAGGCTTCGTGAGGACCGACCTGTGGGTGGTGGTCCCCGCCTACCAGGAGGAGGCCCGGATCGAGGGCGTGTTGCGCGCCCTCACCGGCCAGCGCGACCGAAACTTCACCCTGCTCGTCGCCGACAACGGCTCCACCGACGGCACCGTCGCCCTGGTGCGGGCCTTCGCCGCGCACGCGCCGTTCCCGGTCGAGGTGGTGGTCGAGCGGGAGAAGGGCGTCGGTTCCGCGGTGGACACCGCCTTCCGGTACGCCATCGCCCACGGCGCCACCCTGCTCGCCCGCACCGACGCCGACTGCCTGCCCGAACTGGGCTGGACGGCCGCGGCCCGCGCAGGGCTGGTCGCCTCCGGCGGGCTGGTCTGCGGCCGGGTCACCGCCCGCCACGACGAGCACGGCCCGGCCGGGCGAGCGGTGTTCCTGGCACTGGTCGCGCTCGGCGCCTTCTTCGGGCGGATCCGGCCCGCCCACCGCCGCCGACACGGCTACCTGACCCCGTACCGGATGCACGCGGGCAACAACATGGCGATCACCGCCGAGCTCTACCTCGCCGTCGGCGGCATGCCGCGGCGGCCCTCACCCACCGACCGGGCGTTCCTCAACAGGGTCCGCCGGCACACCACGGCGGTGGTGCGCCGCCGCGACATGGTGGTGCAGAACTCCACCCGGCGCATCCGCGCGTACGGCGTGGTGGGCACCGCGCGCTGGTACCTGGAGCGCGGCGCGGGGCCGCGCGCCGTCGACGTGCGCTGACAGCCCGCGCGCCTCGCTCCTCACCGGCCCTTTCCCGACCGGACCCGCTCCGTTCCACTCCGCAGCCCGCCGCTCCGCAGCCCGCCGAAGGACCCCGCCATGCTCGACCGGCTCACCCACGCCCTGCGCACCGACCACCCCGACCGGCCCGCCGTCCTGCGCCACACCCGCCTGGGCACCGTCCGCACGGTGATCCGCCGCGGCGAACTCGCCGACCTGGCCGACGGCTACGCCGCCGCGCTGCACGCCCACGGCCTCGGCCCCGGCGACACCGTCGGCGTCGCCGTCCGGCCCGGGCCGCGCGCACTGGCCGTCATGCTCGCCGCGCACCGGCTGGGCCTGCGCATCGCCGTCCTCGACCCGACCGCCGGGCCCGACGTGCTCGCCGCCCGGCTCACCCTGGCCCGCCCCGATCTCGTCCTCGCCGACGCCGCCGCCCAGGCCGTGGCCGGCTGGGCCGGGCCGCTCGCCCGCCGCGCCGACCTCGCCCTGCCCCGCCTCACCGCACTCGGGCCGGTCGCCACCCTGGGCCGCCGCCTGCCCGGCTGCGCGCCGCACCTGCCCGGCTGCGCGGCGCACCTGCGCCCTGCCGGCGCGACCCCGCCCGCCCGACCTGACGGCGGCCCGGAAACGGACGCGGTGATCGTCTTCACCTCCGGCACCACCGCGCGCCCGCGCGCCGTCGTCCACACCCGGGACGGGCTGGCCGCCGGGCTGCGCACCGTCGCCGACCTGGTCGACCCGCGCCCCGGGACGGTCGTCCTCGGCGGGACGTTCTTCGTCCTCGTCCCGGCCCTCGCCGCGGGCGCCGCCGTGGTGCTGCCCGCCCGCCGCCCCGCCGCGCTCGGCCGCCAACTCGCCCGCCTCGGCCCCGCCCACACCTACCTCACCCCACCGCAACTGCGCGCCGCCCTCGCCGCCGGGGCCCGCTTCACCGGCCGGGTCTGGACGGGCTCGGCCCCGGCCGACGCCGCCCTGTTGCGTCGGGTCAAGCAGTCCGGCGCCCACCAGGCCTGGAGCGTCTACGCGCTCACCGAACTGTTCCCGGCCGCCGCCGTCGAGGAGGCGGACAAGAGCGCCCACGACGGGGACGGCGACCTGGTCGGAGCGCCCCTGCCCGGCGTCCGCGCCCGGATCGCCACCGGCGGTGGACTGCTGCTCACCGGCCCGGGCGCCCGCCACCGCTACCTCGGCGAGGACCCCGCCCCCTGGGTGCGCACCGGCGACCGCGCCGCGCTCACCCCCGACGGACGGATCGTCCTCGCCGGCCGCCTCAAGGACATGGTGCTGCGCCGTGCCGAGAACATCTACCCCGGCCTGTACGAACCGGCGCTGCACCTGCCGGGCGTCGAACTCGCCGTCCTGGTCGGCGTTCCGGCCGGGGACGGCGACGAGCGGCTGGTCGCCCTCGTCCAGCCGGCGCCGGGCACCGACCCGCGGCGCCTGCGCGAGGCCCTGCGCCGACCGCTCGACCGGATGGCAGCGGCCCGGCCGGACGCCGTCCTGTTCGGCGAGGTCCCGCTCGCGGGCCGCTCCCGCAAGCCCGACCGGGCGGCGGCCGCCGCGCACTGCGCACGGGAGCTGGACCGGTGACCGACCCCGTGACCGCACCGACGCCCGCACCGACGCCCGCACCGATGACCGCACCGATGACCGCATCGGTGCCCCCGCCGCCGCCGCCACCCGCCGCCGCCCGCCGGGCCCGCCGCCGGGACCGCCGGGTCTACCTGCGCAGCCACCCCCTGCTCTTCGCCCTGCTCGCCGCCACCCGCCGCCGCCCGGTGGTCCGGCTCGGCCGCACCGTGCTGGTGCACGGCACCGAGGCCTACCGCGAAGCGCTCACCCAGGTCCCGCTGGACCGCACCGCACCCGGCACCACCGGCGGCGCAGCGGCCGAACTCACCGTCGGCGGACTGCTGTTCGACCAGGACGGCGCCGAACACCGAAGCGCCCGCCGCGCCCTGGCCGGCGGCCTCGACACCGCCGCACAGCAACGGATCCGCCCGCACTGGCAGGCCGTGCTCGCGACGCGGATCCCGGACCTTGCCGCCGGCGAGCTCGAAATCGTCTCACTGGCGCGCGAGTTGGCCGGTGTCACGGCCGCCGCCCTGACCGGCGCGCAGTCCTGCCCGCACCGCCTCGCCCACGCCGCGGCCGAAGCCGCCGCCCACGCCGCCCGCGACCACCTCCCGGGCCTCCGCCGCCGCGGCCCGGACGCGGTCGCCGCCACGGTCGCCGCCGCGGCCCGGCTCGCCGCCCTGCTGCCCGACGCGCCCGACGCGCCCGACGCGCCCGACGCACGTGACGCACGTGACGCACGTGACGCCATGGTGGCCGTCGCCGCCGTGAACACCACCGTCGCCGCACTGCCCCGGGCCGTCGCCTGGTGCTCCGACGCCGGGCTCTGGCCGACCGTGAGCGAGACGACCGCACCCCGCCTCGCCGCCGAACTCCTGCGCCTGACCGCCCCGTCCCCGCTGCTGCCCCGGGTCGCCGCCGCCGACACCACCCTCGCCGGGCACCCCGTACGGGCCGGCGACCGGCTGGTCCTGGTCGCCCGGCACGCCGCCCGGGCCCACCGCCGCGGCCCGGCCGACGATCCCGCCGCCACCCAGGCCGTCTTCGGCGCCGGCCCGCACGCCTGCCCCGGAGCCGGACTGGCCCGCGCCCTGCTCGCCGACCTCCTCCTGGCGCTCGCCCCCCACCACCCGGTCGTCACCCGCGCGAGGGTCGACCGCCGCAGCGCCCTGCCCGGCTACGCCGAACTCACCGTCCGACGGGGAAGATCCTGATGCACCTCGCCATCACCGGCGCCACCGGCTTCTGCGGCGCCCACCTCGCCCGCACCGCCGCCGCCCTGGGCCTCGAAGTCTCCTGCCACGGCCGCCGCCCCGGCCCGGTCGGCCGCCACCGCCCCTGGGACGCAGACGAGGGCGAGCCCGACTTCACCGGCGCCGACCTCGTCGTCCACTGCGCCGCCGCCGTCGCCGACCTGCCCCCGGGCGATCCCGCCGAAGCCCACCAGCACGCCGTCAACGTCACCGGCACCGAACGCGTCCTGCGCGCGGCCGCCGGCCGCCCCCTCGTCCACGTGAGCAGCGCCAGCGTCTACGACCCGCGCACCACCGCCCGCACCGCCCCCGCTGCCACCGCCGCCCCCGCCGTCACCGAGGACCACCCCACCGCCGCCGGCCACCTCAACGCCTACGGCCGCACCAAGGCCGCCGCCGAACGCCTCGCCCTCGCGGCCGGCGCCGTCGTCCTGCGCCCCCGCGCCGTCTACGGCCCCGGCGACCCCCACCTCGTCCCCGAACTGCTCGCCCGCGCCCGGCACGGCCTGCTCCCGCTGCCCGGCCGCGACATCCCGCTCAGCCTCACCGCCGTCGCCAACCTCACCGACGCCTGCCTGTCCGCCCTCGGCCTCACCGGCACCCCGCCCTGGCCGCCCGGCGCCTACAACATCGCCGACGCCACCCCCTACCGCCGCGACGACGCCCTGCGCCACGTCCTCGCCGCCCACCGCGTCCCCGCCCGCATCGCCCACCTCCCCGCACCCCTCGCCCGCCTCGCCGTCCGCACCACCCGCATCCCCGGACTCACCCCCTACACCGTCGACCTCCTCACCCGCAGCGTCGTCCTCGACCTCACCCGCGCCCGCGCCCAGGGCTGGACCCCCACCCACACCCTCACCGACTACCACCCCTGACACCCGGCCGGGCCCGGTTGCCGCGACCGTGTCCATCCGACCCACCGAGCCGTACCTCGCAGACCCTCTCCGCGCCAACGACCGGTCAGGTCAGCTCGACGAATCGGTGGACGCGAAAGCACGTGAGGTGACATCGCCGCCTCGTGCCCGTCGTGGTCGGAGGTGCACGGTGACCAGCGTCGAGGAACTGGCCACGCGGGCGACTCTCGGTTCGACCCGGGTGGTGCCGGTGGTCGGTCACGCAGCGGACCGCCCACGGAACTCGCCGCCACGTCCGGTCGCCTCGGTCGCGGATGGAGTCGGGTGGTGGTTTCTCGGTAGGCCGTCGGTTCCAGCAAGGGCGCTTCGACATCGGTGCTGTCGGAGCCGTGAGCACAACGGCTGTTCCGACAGACCGATGTCCGGGCCTACCGACCTTGTTGCAGCACCTCGGCTCGTCGGCCTTCGCCGAGCTCCGGCCGGCCGGACTCACCGGGGGAGAGGGCCAGGGCGTCCTGGCGCGGAGCCGGTCAGGGGCGGGAGACACGGCCCCGTCGGGGGAGACGGTCGATGAGGAGGATCGCGCTTCGGGCCGTCAGGTAGCCGAAGGCGGACGGGATGAGGAGCTGAGGCAGCATCGCCGCGACCGACGCGTGGCCGCCGAGGAGTACGGGGGTGAGTACGGGCGGCGCCGCCAGGACGGTCGCGGCCAGGGCCGCGTTCCCGGCCGTCCGGGCGGTGAAGGCCAGGGCTGCACCGGTGGCGAGCGGGGCCCAGGTGCCGAAGCCGGAGGTGAGGATCCGCTCGGCGGACTCGCCGGTGATCGTGGCGCCGATGCCCAGGGCCGTGACCGTGGCGGCGAGCAGCCAGAGCCCGGCACCGGTCCTGCGGGTCCGGTCCGGCGGGGCGACCAGCAGGACGAGGGTGTTGAGCACGATCAGCCCGAACCCCCGGGGGCCGAGGCCGAGTTCGGCCGCGGTGCGGAAGTCGAGGTCGAGCAGCCCGAAGCGGCACATGGCGTAGAACAGCGGCGCCAGTACCAGCGACACCAGGGCCAGGGCCCGTGCGGCCGACCAGCGGCCGGCCACGACCGCGCAGGCCGTCAGCACAGCGGGGACGAGCAGCGACGTCGCCGCCAGGAGCGCGCCTCCCACCGGGACTCCGGCGGGGAAGCCGGGGGACTCGGGGCTGATGGCGAGCCGCAGGTTCCGCCACAGGTAGGTCGCCGCGTACGTTCCGGCCAGTATCGCGGCGAGCGGCGCCGCGGTGGCGAACGCCCGGCCCGGCGGCCGGTGGGAGACCATCCCCAGCCGGAGCCGGGCCCCGTGCCCGGCGACGTCGGCCACCTCGCGCAGCCCCGCCGCGGAGCCGGAGCGGGCGATCCGGTGCTGGGCGAGGTCGGCGACCTCCGCGAGTGCACCGGCGCCGTAGGAAGCCGGGTACAGCCGGAGGGCCCGTTGCAGCAGGCGCGTGTTCAAGGGGTGCTCCGAGGTCATGCCGTGCCTCCTGCGGGACGGGTCCAGGTCTGCGTCAGGCGCCGGTCGGCCTCGCGCAGTGCGGAGCGGAGGCGTTCGGCCTCGTTCCTGAGCGACTGTTCACCGTCCGGGGTGAGGGCGAACACGCGCCGGGGGCGCCCGTCCACCGTCTCCTCGCGCTCGACGCGGATCAGCCCCTCGGCCAGGAGCCGGTCGAGGGTGCCGTACAGGCTGCCGGCGCCGAGCCGTACCCGGCCTTCGGAGATCGCGGCGACCTCGTCGCCGAGCGCGTAGCCGTGCCGGGGCCGGTCGGCCAGCGCGGTGAGGAGCAGGAAGGTCGGCTCCTGCATGGAGCGTTTGTTCTTCACGTTCCCCACCATAGTACGGTGACCGTAGTGTCTGGCAAAGCCCCTGTGGAACGGACCCGGGCTCACCAGGAGCTGCTGGAGCCGGTGGTGACGGCGTCGTCGACGGCGGGTGGCGGTGACGTTCGCCGAGCGAGGGGGCCGGCACTCCACGCGACGGAAATCCCGTGGCTGCTGTGGTCCACGAGGAGGAGGATCGCCCGCAGGCATGCCCACCCTCACCCTGGAGATCCCGTGTACGAGACCGAACGCCTGACCCTGCGCCAGTGGCGGCCCGCCGACCGCGACCGTGCGCTGGACATCTACTCCCGCTGGGAGGTCGCCCGGTGGCTGGGCGCGGAGCCGAGGGTGCTGGCGGACGAGGGGGCCGCGGAGGCGCTGATCGGGCGCTTCCGGGAACGGTCGGTGAACCCGCCGTTCGGGTGCTGGGCCGTGGAGCGGCGGGACACGGCAGTGCTGGTAGGCACGGTGCTGCTGGCGCCGATTCCGGACGGGGACGGCGCGGTGACGGTGATGTGGTCCGTCACCGGGTGCGGGGCGGTCGGGGGAGCACTACCACGGGTCGTCTCGCCGACGAGGAGGGCGCGCCCGTGCGCCCGCAGGGTGTAGGCCACGTCCTCCCCGCCCGAGAGGGTGGTGGCGCTGGAGCCTCAGATGCTTGTCCGGGCAGACCTCCTGGAGGTGGGCGGTCACGGTCTCGCAGAGCTCGGGCCGCTCAGCGTGTCGTACGCCCCGGCGGCGAGTCGGCTCCGGATCGCGTTGTCGATCTCCACGACTCGCTGGGGGAAGACGTACCCGGCCGTGATCCGGTCCAGGGCCAGGCCGATGATCTCCGTGTTGGTAGGCATGGTCACGGCCTCCACTCTTCGGCGAGGAGCCCGAGGACGGCCTCGTCCGCGAACTCGCCGCACACCCAGGCGGAGCGGCGGAGCGTTCCCTCCAGGGTGAAGCCGGCCCTGCGGGCGGCCGCGATCATCGGAGTGTTGTCGGCGAGGGTCTCCAGTTGCAGCCGGTGCAAGCCGCGTACCGCGAAGCCGTACTGGCAGAGCACCCTGACCACGTCCGTGCCCAGGCCCCGGCCGCGCAGGCCCGGGCGCAGGGCGATCCCGAGGTGGGCGGTGCGGTTGTGGGTGTCGATGCCCCAGAGCACGGCCTCCCCGGCCAACTCCCCCGAGGCCAGCTCCAGTACGGAGAAGCAGGCCGCTTCCTCCGAGGGCGGGGTCAGCGCGTAGGGGGATTCTGCCGAGCCCGGCGAGATGGGCCGCCAGGGGCGGGAGTCGGCCCGGGACCGGACGGCGACGTCGTCGTACAGTTCGGTCTGCAGAACGGCTACGTCGCTCTCGTGGCGTGCGCGGAGGGCGATCTTGAGTCCTTGTATCATGTCACATTGCTATCAGGGCCGTGTCGGCCGCTCAACCGAATTGGACCCTCTCCGGCGCGTTGCACCGTCGCCGTCATCGGGAGTGCCGGAGAGGGGAGTTCGACCGGAGTCAGAGTGGCGGCAGGCGGCGGGCCAGGAGCTCCGCGCCGGTTCCGTTCAGGGTGCTGAACAGGACCGTCGTGCCGAGGGCGTCCACGCTGGGGGCGGTGGAGGCGCCGGGCCGCTGGCTGCCGTCGGCCGCCGTGCTGACGCGTTCGGTCCGGCCGGTCCACAGGTCGCGGCGGAAGACGTCCGCGACGCCGTTGGTGTCGCCGGGGACGAGGGCGGCGGAGTCGGAGGCGAAGTAGACCCAGCGGTCGTCGGTGGTCATGACGGCGGGCTGGGAGTCGACGGCGGAGACCGTGGTCACCGTGCCCGTGCGCAGGTCGCGGGCGTAGAGACGGACCTGGACGACGTCCTGCTCGCGCTCGAAGACGCGGAAGAGGGCGTAGCGGCCGTCCGGGCTGAGGCGTCCGGCCTTGGCGGCGTCGCGCAGGGCGCCGGAGGCGTCGATGCTGGCGCCCTGGATCCGGCCGGTGCGCGCGTCGTAGGTGTAGAGCGGGAAGAGCTGCCGTGCGGGCGGGGGCTTGGTGGCCGTCGTGGGCGCGGTCGGTAGCAGGTTGGTCGCCTTCGAGCGGAAGGCGACGGTCTGGCCGTCGGCGCTGAGTGAGGGCTCGACCGAGCCGCCGTCGGCGGGGGCGCCGTCGCGGCCGGTGCTGACCAGGCGGGTGGTGCCGGTCCGACGATCCGTCAGGTGGATGTTCTGGACGCCGGGCTGGACGCCGGGCTGGGTGCCGGGGGCGAGGTCGGTGCGGTCCGAGGTGTACGCGACGTACCGGCCGTCGGCGCTGATCGCCGGGTCGAGCGAGTTGCCGGCGTCGGTGCCCGCGGTGAGCGGTTCGGTGCGGCCGGTCCAGCGGTCGCGGACGTAGACGTCGAACCGGCCGCCGCCGTGCTGCCCGGGGACGACGTCGGCGGCGTTCGTACTGAAGGCCACGTACCGGCCGTCGGCGCTGATCGCCGCCTGGTTGGTGGAGCCGTCGAGCTGGCCGCCGTCGTCGGCCACGCTCACCCGCTCGGTGTGCCCGGTCCACAGGTCGCGGACGAACACGTCGTACAGGCGGTTGGTGTCGCCGGGCACCAGGTTGGCGGCCAGCGAGGTGAAGAGGGCGTAGCGGCCGTCGGCGCTCAGGCCGAGCGGCTCCGACCAGTCGTCGGCCGGGGTGCCGTCGGGGGCGACGTTCACCGTGACGGTGCCCTCCGGGAGCGGCGCGGCCTGGGCCTGGGCCTGGACCTGGGCCGTGGTGGCGGCCAGGAGCGCGGCTGCCAGCACGCTGCCGGCCCGTACCGCCGACCGGCCGCGGGTCCTCGCGTTCGTCCGTTCCACCTGAACCGTCCTCCCCTTGCCTCGGGCCGTACCGCCTCCCGCCCCCGCCGGCCGGCTCGGGGCGAGCCAACCGCCCGGCCGTACCGGCGGTCAACGGGGCCGGACCGGTCATGGACACGATTTCGCCAACTCCCCTCCACCTCCCGACCACGGCGAACGCCGGTCCGGCCGGACCCGGTGGGCCTGCCACCTGCGGGATCCGGGAGTTCGGGAATGACCGTTGACGAACCCTTTGCCGGAACGCGCTGGACGTGGCGGCCACGGTCCGGCACATCCGCGACCTCCAGCGGGACGTCCCCGCCGGCGGCCTGGATTCGTTCACGTGAAGTGGCAGCGTTCGGGCGGCTGCTCGGCGGCTGCTGGGCGGCTGTTGGGCGGATCAGGCTCCCCTGGAACCGATGATCCGGGGAACCGCAGAATCGGAGAACCGGGGAACCGGGAGGCGCCCTACCGGCGGACCGCCGAGACCAGTCCGCCGGGCTGCTCCTCGCGCTGCGCCGGGGTGCTGACCGGGCGGCCGTAGGCGGCGGCGCGCTCGCGCAGGGTGTGGCTGTCGGCCTCCCAGCCGTGCCCGGCCAGCCAGCGCACCGGGTCGTCGGGCATCTCCGAGACCCACATGGACGCCGCAGAGCCGGGCACGGCGTCCGCGCCGAAGCGCTCGATCACGCCGCGCGAGCCCAACGTCAGCCCCATCCGACTGCCTGCCGCCGACTGCGCGCTGATCCGGGCCAGCAGCAGCTCCACCGCGTCCTCGGGCAGATAGATCAGCAGTCCTTCGGCGATCCACACGGTCGGCGCGGCCGGGTCGTGCCCTGCGGCGGCCAGCGCGGCCGGCCAGTCCTCCCGCAGATCCGCCGCGACGGTGATCCGCTCGCAGCGTGCGACGGCCCGCTCCTGGCGCAGCACCGAGGCCTTGAAGTCCAGTGGTGCGGAGGTGTCGACCTCGAACAGCCGGGTGCCCTCGGGCCAGTCCATCCGGAAGGCGCGGCTGTCCATGCCGGCGCCGAGCAACACGACCTGCCGGACCCCGGACGCGGAGGCCTGCCGCAACAGGTCGTCGAGGAACTTCGTCCTGATGACGATGGAGAACGACACGGCCAGTCGGCGGCGGCGCGCGGCCTCGTCAGCGGGTGGCGGCGAGGAGGGCCACAGGCCGCCGGCGGTGGCGAAGGCCTGTGCCAGCGGGTCGCGGAACAACGCGTCCACCCGCTCGGTCTCCAGCGCCCGCACCCTGGCCACCCCCACCGCCGTGGCCCACACTCCCGACGGCTGCACCCGCTCCTGCTCATCAGTCACCGCGCCAGCCTAGATGATCGATCCCGAGGGGCCTGATGAGGGGAGCCGGGTTCATGGGCGGCCGGCCGCGCATGCGCGCACTGACCGCCAACCTTGAGTCGCTTCGGTCGCTCCGGTCGCTGACGAGTCGCTGCACCGGCCTCCGCACCGGCCTCCGCACCGGCCTCCGCACCGGCCTCCGCACCGGCCTCCGGAACGGCGACCCGTCGCCGGGTCTCGATGACGACGCCCGGCAGGAGTGCTACTCAGGGGCAGGGACGGGCCCGCCGGGACGGAAGCGCTCCACCCCGACGATGTGCCGCACCTTGAGCGGGCGCACGATCACCGCGACCCGCTGCTCACCGGGCATGGTCCACTCGAAGCGTTCGACGCCCAGGTACTTGCGGGCCAGCCGGTCCATCCGGTCGTGCGCCTCCTCGCCCTCGATGAAGCGGGCCACCACGCCACTGATCTGCACGCGGTCGAAGGGGTCGGTGGCGTCCGCGTGCGAGAGGTAGACGCGCGGGTCGCGACGGAGGTTCTCCTCCTTCACCCGCCCCACCGAGGTGTTGAACGTCAGTTCCCCCTCGCCCTCCAGATCCACCCACATCGGGCTGACCTGCGGTGCTCCGTCGGCGAACACGGTGCCGACGTACCAGATGTTGGGTGCCCGCAGCCGGGCGCGGACGGCTTCGTCGAATGTCGCGGTCATCCCGGGAGGCTAGCAACCACGAAGGGGGCGGTTCGCTTCGAGTGAAGCCACGTTCGAGTGAGGCCGCGAGGGCGCGTCCTCCCGCCGGGTCACCGTTCGGCCGGCACCTCCGGTTCGGAGGCGCCGGCCGGGGCTCCGCGCGAACCGAGGAGCTGCGCGACCGGATCGGCGCTGCCCGAGGCGCTCAGCTCCTGCACCAGCTCGCAGTTCCTGGCGATCCTGCTGGAGACCCATTCGCGCAGCCACTCGGACAGCTGCGGGAGCGGCAGGTCGGACGGGGCCAGCCCGGCGAGCACGCACCCGGTTGCCGCCGCTCCGCCGACGTTGACGACCACGTCCGGCAGGACGGTGTGGCCGGCCTCGCGCAGCAACCGGCGGGCGGGTGGGGTGCAGCTCAGGTTTCCGCCCTCGACCACCAGGCCGGCCCGGACCGCCGGCACCGCCTCCTCGTCGACCGCGGAGGCGGAGGCCGCCAGCACCAGCACGTCGGCGTCGACGTGCAGCCACGCCTGTCCGGGCCCGTGGACGGTGACCCGGGCGGGCAGCCGGCTCCGGTCGATCGTGCCGTCGCTGCTGGTGAGCGCGGCGAGTTCGGCGACGGGCAGTCCGCGCTGGTCCTCGATGGTGCCCCGGACGTCGGCCACGGCCACCACCGAGTGGCCGTGGGCGGACAGGTGGCCGGCCACCGCGCGCCCGACGGTGCCGAAGCCCTGGATCGCGATGCGCTGCGGGGTCCGCGCACCGGAGGCCCGTAGGGCGCCGAGCACCGCGACGGCCACGCCGAACCCGGTGATGTCGGCCATGTGGTCCCACAGTTCGGCCCAGTCGACGGTGAGACGGGTGGTGCCGGGGCGGCGGGTGACGTCGTACCCGGCGGCCTCGAAGGCGACCTGCCGGTCGGCGTAGGTGGTGCCCTGGTCGCATCCCAGGTACACCCCGCCGTGCAGCAGCGGGGCCGCGGCGCGGCCGAACCCCCGCATCACCGCCCGCCGTTCGACGGTGGCGCCCGGATCGGGTGCGATGCCGGCCTTGGCGCCACCGATGGGCAGGCCGACCAGTGCCAGCTTGTGGGTCATCGCCCTGGCGAGCCCGGTCAGCTCCTGTTCGGTCACCGTCCGGGTCATCCTGGTGCCGCCCAGGGCCAGGCCGTCGACCATGGAGTCGACGACGACCCAGCCCCGGGCCTGGCACCCCGGGAGGTTCAGGGTGGTGGAGAGCAGGGGCTCGGCCACCGGGCGCGCGCCGTGCGGTGCGAGCGTCCGGTTCACTGCGCACCGTCCTCCGGGACGGACCGCAGGCGCAGGCTGCGGGGGCGCATGTCGGTCCACACGTGTTCGATGTGCGCGAGGCATTCGTCCTTCGCGCCCCGGACGCCGACCTCGCGCCAGCCCGCCGGCGACTCGCGGTCGGCGGACCAGATCGAGTACTGCTCCTCGTCGTTGACGACGACCTTCCACTGCTCGGATGCTTCGCTGGTCATGCCGTTACCTCCAGATGTCGGTGGTCGGGGGGTCCGCCGGGCGGCGGACGGGTGGAGCCGGTTCGCGGCCGGCGTCGAGACGGGTGCCAAGATGGGAGTCGAGGTGGGTGTCGAGGTGGGTGCCAAGACGGGAGTCGAGGTGGGTGTCGAGGCCGTCCAGCCATTGCGGAAGGCTGGTGGCGCGCAGGAGGCCCGTTCCGATGAGTACACCGGCGAAGCCCTCACCGAGCAGGCGGGCGGCGTCGTCGGGGCCGCGGATGGCCCCGGCACTCACCGGGCACCGGGTACCGCTGCCCAGCACCGCGGGCAGGAGTGACGAGCTTCGCCCGAGGTCGCCCGCGCCGCGTTCGCGGGTGGCGATGTCCTTGTTGTTCACCGCGACCACGCACTCCTCGGCGCGCGGCACGCGGCTGATCTCCTCCTCGGTGGTGACCTCGACGAACGGCGTCAGGCCCAGGCTCAGGCCGAGCTCGACCAGATGGCCCAGGGTGGCGCGCGGCAGCAGCGCGGCGGTGAGCAGGACCGCGGACGCGCCGCTCTCGCGGGCCTGGTGCAGTTGGCTCCGGCGGGTGATGAAGTCCTTCTGCAGCACGGGCAGGTCCGTTGCCGCCACGACCTCGTGCAGCAGGTCCGGGGTGCCGCCGAACCACCGGCCGGTCACCACGGACAGGCACGGTGCGCCGACGTCCTGGTAGTCGGCGACCAGCCGGGCGGCCGACCTGTCACCGAACAGGTCGTGCCCGGCGGCGTCCTGCCGCTTGAGCTCCATGATCACCGGTCGGCGGGCGTCCAGCAGCGCCTCGATGAACGCGGCCGTCATCTAGGCCCTCGCTTTCGGATCACGCCAGCCGCGCCGTACGGCCGTGACCCGGTCGGCGCTCAGCCGTCCGTCGCCGTCCCTGGCCGCCGTGTCCACGTCGATGCCCAGGAACAGGGGGTGGTCCAGCACCGCCCGGTAGTCCTCCCGGTTGTCGGCCGAGATGCCGCCGGCCAGCAGGAAGGGCCGCGAGAGGCGGTCCGCGATCTCGATGACGGCCCCGCAGTCCGCCGGTTGCCCGGTGCTGCCGATCCGGCCGTCCCCGGCGACCGCGTCCAGCAGGAAGAGGTCCGTTCCGGCCCGCTCGTACGCCGCGATCAGGGACCGCTCCGCGCGGGTGTCCGCGCCGAGGTGCAGCACCTTGACCACGGTGAGGTCCGTGGCGCCCTTCAGGGCGCGGACCAGGCCCGGCGGCTGGTAGCCGTGCAGTTGGACCCACCGGACCCGGGCCGCGGCCGTCGCCGCGCGCAGCGTCTCGGCGTTGTTGAGGAAGGTCACGAGGACCGGATGCATGCGCGCCGTTCGGTGTACGGCGTCTGCGAGGGAGGTGAGTTGACTGAGCGTCAGGTCGGCACGGCCGCCTGGGACGCCGTGCCACAGGCCGACGAAGTCGGCGCCGGCGCTGTCGAGCGAGGCCACGTCCTCGGCCGAGGCGGCTCCGCAGATCTTGACCAGCATCAGGTGTCACAACCCCAACATGGCGGCGATGCGGTTGCGTTGGATCTCCGACGTGCCCGAGTAGATCGGGCCGGCGACCGCGTCGCGCACGTCCTTCTCCAATCCGTACTCGGCCAGGTACCCGCTGCCGCCGAAGATCTGCACGGCGGCCAGCGCGGAGGAGAGGTTGCTCTCGCTGGCGAGGACCTTGCTGACGGCGATGTCCCTCGTGACGTTCTCGCCCTCCGTCAGCCGGACGGCCGTGTCGTAGAGCCACTTCCGCGCGGTGTCCAAGCCGATGCTCATGTCCACGAGCTTGTGGGAGATCGACTGGTACGAGCCGATCGGACTGCCGAACTGGACGCGCTCCTTGGCGTACTCGACGCAGCGGTCGAGCCGGTAGCGCATCTGCCCGGTGTTGATGACGAAGGAGCAGAGGATCTCCCACTTCATCACGTGGTCCAGGACCAGGAACCCTGATCCGACCCGGCCGATCACGGCGGATGCGGGGATCCGGCAGTCGTCGAAGTGCAGTTCGCCCAGCGGCGCCGTCCGCAGCCCCATGGTGGCGACGGGCGGCCCGACGACGAGCCCCGGGGTGTCCCGCTCCACGACGAAGGCGGTGATGCTGAGCGGGCCGGCCTTCGGGTGGGTGCGCGCGTAGACCACGAACACGTCGGCCACCGGGCCGTTGGTGATGAAGGCCTTGCCGCCCCGCAGCACGAAGCCGTCGCCCTCGCGGGTGGCGGTGGTCCTCATCGCCAGCGCGTCGGAGCCGCTCTCGGTCTCGCTGATCGCGTGCGCCCCGATCGTCTCTCCCGAGCAGATCCCCGGCAGGTGGCGCGCCTTGAGCTCCGGCGAGCCGAACCGTTGCAGCGGGACTCCGACGCTGACCAGGTGGGTGGCGACCGAGAAGTTCAGTCCGCCGTCACGGCACCCGGTGCCGAGTTGTTCGAGCACGTGCATGGTGGTGAGCAGGTCCTGGCCCAGCCCGCCCCACTGCTCGTCGAACGGCAGGCCGAGGATTCCGGACCGCTGGATCAGCTTCCACTTGTCCCACGGGAAGGCGCCTTGCGCGTCCCCTTCGAGATGGCCCGAGCTGAGTTCCTCGCACCACTGGGCGATGCCCTCGCCCAGAGCGATCTGGTCGGCGTTCCAGCTGATCATCTGTCAGTCCTGTTAGTACTCGGAGAAATCGGTCGAGTCCAGGTTGTGGCGTTCGTCGCCGCGCAGCGCGGGCGAGAACACGCACACCAGGCGGAGGTCAGCGTCCTGGTCCGCGATCAGGAAGTGGGCGTCGTGCAGGTCGAGCGCGTACAGCGTGCCCGGCTCGATCGGGTGGGACGTGCCGTCGGCGTTCACGACCTGCCCCGTTCCCTCGATGCAGTAGCAGGCCTCCAGATGACGGCGGTACTCCAGCCTCGACTTGGTGCCGGCGCGGACGGTGGTGTCCGTCATCGTGTAGCCCAGGCCGTCGGATTCGAGAAGGAACCTGCGGCTGAGCCCGTTGCCCCAGTCCACGGTGGTCACCTCGTCAAGGCGTCGGACGATCATCGGGTGTGCCTCCTAGCGGGTTGCCGAATCAGCGGTTTGCTGAATGAGCGGCTTGCTGAATGAGCGGCTTGTTGAGTGAGCGGCTTGCCGGATCAGCGGTTTGCTGAGTACGGCGAAACGGTCTGTACGAAGGTGTGGAACTCCTCGACCACGTCGGCCCCTTCGGCGAGGGCGTGCTCGATCCGGGCGACCCCGGCGCTGCCCACCACCGCGGCGTCGGCGCCGAGGCCGTGCAGCAGGTCGATGTCCGCCCGGGAGCGGACGCCGAATCCGACGGCGATCGGCACGGCGGTCGTCCTGCGCAGTGCGGCCAGCGCGTCGGCCAGCTCCTGGCGGTCGGCCGTAAGCTCGCCGCCGCTGCGGCCGTAGTGGGCCACCAGGTACAGGTACGCGGTGGCGGACTCGGCGGCCGCGGCCTTCACCTCGGCCGTCGACGCGGCGTAGCAGGTGGCGACCACGGGCAGCCCCGCCTCCTGCACCGCTTCGAGGTAGCCGGCCCGTAGCCGCGGCGGCAGGCCGTGGACCAGCAGGCCGTCGACGCCCGAGTCGGCGACCCGCCGGACGAAGCCGGGCACGGTCAGGCCTCTGACCGTGTGGCTCCAGTCGGCCAGCAGCGCCACCCGCAGGTGGCGTAGCCGGGGCAGGATCCCGCTGAGGAGTCCGAGCACCTCGTCGAGTCCGACGCCGTCGGCCAGGGCCCGCTGCGCCGATCGGCGGATGACCGGCCCGTCGGTGACCGAGTGGGGGAAGGGCACCGCCAGCTCCAGGCAGTCCACGCGGCAGTCGTCGAGCATCCGCATGACGTCGGCCAGGACGGGCAGCGGGGGATCTCCGGCGTTGAGGAACATCGCCAGGCCGGGCTGGTCCGGTGGCCGGCGTGCGAAGAACCCGCTCACCGCGCACGCGCCGTGGTGATCACGCGGCGCGCCGGGTGCGCGCGCAGGCGGTCGACGAGGTCGCGGGCGGCGCCGCTGCGGAGGGCGCCGTCGGCCGCCCTGATCGCCTCCGGCCACCCGTCGATCAGCCCGCTCGCGACGGCCAGGGCGGCGGCGTTCAGGCAGACGGTCCGCGTTGCGAGAGCCGTCCCGGCTCCGGAGAGCACGCCGAGGAAGTGGTCGACCACGTCCTCGCCCTCGCTGGTCGGCCGTAGTCCGGCGATCGGGTCGGTGCCGCTTGCGGGAGTCCCGGGAGCCTCGGCCCGCAGTCGGATCGCGTCGGTGCCGTCATTGGTGAGGACGACGTTGTCGACGGAGCTGACGAGCTCGTCGACTCCCAGCTCGTTGGAGCACAGCCAGATCCTCCGGTCGGCAACGGTGGCGGCGACCTGGCCCAGAGTCGGCACCAGCGAATGGTCCGAGACACCGACGAGCTGGGCGGAGACCGGCACCGCGGCCAGGAAGGGGCCGACGGAGTTGATGAATCCGCCGATCATCCGCAGGTCCATCGGCACGATGCTCCGGGCCAGCAGTGCCACCTCCCGCGGGTAGACGAAGTTCCCCGGGAAGGCGATGCCGAAGCGTTCCAGTAGGGCGTCGGTCTGCTCGTAGGAGGTGGTCGTTCCGATACCGAGGCGGTCGAGCAGGTCGTGGGAGCCGCAGGTGCTCGTGTAGGCGCGGGATCCCGTCTTGACGATGCGCACGCCCAGGGCGGCGGCGACGAACGCCGCCGCGGTGGAGATGTTGAACGTGGCCGGCCCGCCTCCGGTGCCGACGATGTTGGCCGTGCGGTCCAGCCGCGCGGTGACGGCCGGCCGGCGCTCGTCCAGCGAGCGGAGCATGGCGACCAGCGTGTCCCGATCGGGCATCCGGGTGGACAGCGAGGACAGCAGCGCCACCGTCTCGCCGGAGCGGAGGGCGCCGTCACGCAGCTGGTCCCAGAAGGACCCCCACATCTCCTGGTCGACGACGGCGCGGTCCCGGTCGATCAGCGCTCGCAGCACCTCGTGCATGGCTAGTGGGCGTCCGTCCGGTGCTGCTGGGCCTGCTCGATGAACCTGCTGATCGAGCCGACCGAGCGGAAGCTGTCCGGGTCGAGGTCGAGGTCGATCTCCTCGACGCGCAGGTCGAAGCAGTCCTCGAGCCAGGCGATCGTCTTGAGCAGGCCGAGGCTGTCGATGACCCCGCCGTCCACGAGGTCGTAGTCGGAGTCCAGTTCGTTCGCGCCGACGTCCGGCAGGAACTCCTCGATGATGAACTGCGTGACTACCGCGGCGTGTTTCACGTGGCCGTTCCTTCGTTTGGCTGGGACGGGGAGCAGGCGGGCTGGAGGGGCGTGCGGTCGATCTTTCCGGTGGACGTCCTGGGCAGCGGGTCGTCCACGATCAGCAGGGTCGAGGGGACGGCGGTGAGCGGGAGCCGTTGTGCGCAGTGCCGGCGCAGCGCCAGCGAGTTCAGCCGGCTGTCCGGGGCGCGGCGGACCACGCTGCGCAGCAGGCGGCCGGCCACCGGGTCGGGCACGGTCACCACGGCCGCCTCGACGACGTCGGGATGGTCGAGCAGCACCTGCTCGACCTCGTGGGTGTTGACCCGCACGCCGCGGACCTTGACCTGGTGGTCGTTGCGGCCTTCCAGGGTGATGCGGCCGTCCCGGTCACGCCGCACGAGGTCGCCGCTGCGGAAGTAGCGCCGCGCCTCCCCGTCGTGGTGGTGGGTCGCGAACCTGTCCGCGTCCTGCTCCCGGTGCAGGTAGCCGTCGGTCTGGAACGGCGTCGCGACGTGGAGCTCGCCGGTCCCCGGCCCGGTCACGATCCCGCCGTCGGCACCGACGATCACCGCGTGGACTCCGGGCAGCGGGCGTCCGATCGGCACCGGGCCGTCCGCCGGCTCGGTGCCGTCGACCTCGTGCAGGAAGCTGTCGTTGGTCTCGGTGCAGCCGTAGATGTTGTAGAACCGCGCGCCGGTGAACAGCTGCGGGAGTTCGGCCAGGCAGCGGGCGGGCATGCTGTCGCCGGTGAAGACGACGTGCTCGACCGTGTCGAGCCGTCGGCCGCTCCCGGCGGCCGCGTCGACCAGCAGCCGGTAGAACATCGGTACCGCCTGGACGAGTTGGACCGCGTGGCGGGACACGAGGTCCAGCAGGTAGCCCGGCTGGGTGGCCCGGGCCGGATCGACCAGGACGACGCGGCCGCCGTACTTGAGCGTGGTCCAGATGTCCAGCAGGCACAGGTCGAAGGTGAGCGGGGCGTAGTTGAGGACCGTCGTTCCCCGGCGGACGCCGAACCGTTCGCCGGCCCAGGTGGTGAAGCGGTCCACCGCCCCCGTGCTCAGTGGCACGATCTTCGGCCGCCCGGTGGAACCGGAGGTGGTGAACATGAAGGAGACGTCGGCGGGCTCCGTACGGCGCGGCGCCTCCGGTTCCGCCGGCCGGTCCGGGGTGCCCGGCCCGGGTCCGGGCGCCCGGGGGCTCTCCGGCGACAGGACGTGCCGGATCCCGGCCTGCTCGACCAACGTGTGGGGAGTCCTCCCCTCCGGCGTGGGCGCTGGCAGCAGCAGGAAGCGCCGCCCTTCCAGCAGGCAGGCGAGCATCAGGGCGATCGTCGAGGGCGACTTGGCGGCCGGGATGCCGACCGGCTCGTCCCCGCCCGGGGCGATCCGGGCGATCCGGACGCGCTCCCGCTCCGCCAGCTGGTGGAGTTCACGGTAGGTCGTCTCTTCTCCGCGCCATATCAGCGCCGGATCACCGGGGTGGCCGGTGGCGTGCGAGACGAATGAACCCACCAGACTCTGCTGCTGCATCACGACTTCTCCGAGTTCATGCAACGGGGTGGGTTCATATACAACGGATGAGTTCATGCAACGGGTTCACCGATCTTATTCGGAACAATGAAGGCCCGGCATGAAAGGGGTCCACCCGGCCGTCCCCTGGAGACAGAAGAATTATCACGTGGTGCCCGCCCACGGAAGTGGGGTGTGTGATTCGAGTCATGACGGCACGTCAGAGAGGGTTTCATGGCCGGCCGCGCCGATGCTAGCCGTCGAGCGTGTTCGATCTACATAAGGATTCCGGTGGACTGGCGTAAATATTGTCTTGATGCCTGCAACCCCGTTCTCGATCTTGCGGAGTGAGACGGGAGCCACCTAGTATCCGCCGTACTGTTCGCCAAGTAGCGAATCGGCGAGGGGATTTCCGGGGCGTTGAAGCGTTCCCGATCGCCGTGAAAGGTGGATCCGTCATGCCTGGTCCCGATCGGCGCGCGCACGCTCCGACCCTGTTGTCCTTCGCCCAGCAACGGCTGTGGTTCCTCGACCGGCTGCGGCCGGGCCGGCCGGACCACAACGTCCCGACCGCGGTACGCCTGCGCGGACGGCTGGACCAGGGGGCGCTCACCCGGGCGCTGACCGAAGTCGTGCGGCGCCACGAGGTGTTGCGCGGCAGGATCGTCGACACCGAGGACGGCCCGCGCCACGTCGCGGAGCCGGTCGAGACCTTCGTGCCGACGATCACCGATCTGACGCACACCCCCGCGGAGCAGGCCTGGCAGCGGGCCCGGGAGCTGGTGGCCGCCGATCTGGCGACCCCGTTCGACCTCGGGACCGCTCCGATGCTGCGGGCCCGACTGATCCGCATCGCCCCCGACGACCATCTGCTGCTCCTGGTGATCCACCACATCGCCTGTGACGGCTGGTCGCTGTCGGTGCTGTGGCAGGAGTTCTCCGCCGGATACGGCGCCGCCGTCGACGGCCGGCCGATCGCCCTGGCGGACCTGCCCGTCCAGTACGCCGATTTCGCCGACTGGCAACGGAGCTACCAGGCCGGAACGGCGATGCTGGACCAACTCGCCTACTGGCACGAGCACTTGGCCGACCTGAGCCCGTCGGTGCTCCCGACGGACCGAACCCGCCCCGCGGTGTGGTCAGGCCGGGGCGACCAGGTCGAGATCGAGATCCCGGCGGAACTCGCCGAGCGAATACGCACACTGGGGCGCGCCCACGAGGTGACGCCGTTCATGACGCTGCTGGCCGCCTTCCAGGTCCTGCTCGCGCGTTGCACGGGACAGGCCGACGTGACGGTGGGGACGCCGATCTCCGGGCGGACCCGGATCGAGGTGGAGCCGCTGGTCGGCTTCTTCGTCAACACGCTCGTCCTGCGTACCGACCTGTCGGGCGACCCCGGCTTCACCGACGTGCTCGCCCGGGTGCGGCGGTGCGCGGTGGAGGCCTACGCCCGCCAGGACGTCCCCTTCGAGCGGCTGGTGCAGGAGCTCCGGCCCGAACGCGACCTCGGCCAACACCCGCTGTTCACGGTCATGTTCCAGCTGGAGGAGCCGCCCTCGCTCCCGTCCGGCCTTCCGGGGATCGAGGTGAGTGACCACCAGATGCCGAACGACGTGGCGAAGTTCGACATCGAGGTCTCCATGACGGACGGCGGCGATCGCTTCACCGGCGTCATCCGCTACGCCGCCGACCTCTTCGACCGCGACACGGTGCGGCAACTCTCCGAGGGTTTCCGGGTGTTGCTCGACCAGCTCGTCGACAGCCCCGAACGGCCGATATCGGCGTGGGAGACCCCTCCCGGCCTCCGGGTGAGCCGCCCCGCTCCCGCCACCAGGAGCGAGACGGCCGGCGAGCCCGCCACCGAGACCGAACCCGAGCCCGCCACCGAGACCGAACCCGAGCCCGCCACCGAGACCGGGCCCGCCACCGAGACCGAGCTCCTCGTGCTGGAGACCTGGGCCGAGGTGCTCGGTGTCACCCCGGACGGCGTGGACAGCGACTTCTTCGAGCTGGGCGGCCATTCGCTCCTCGCGTCGAAGGTCATGTCCCGACTCGGCCGGGCACTCGACCTCGAACTGCCCGTCGCCCTGCTCTTCTACCACCCGACCGTCGCCGAACTCGCCGACGGCATCGACGCGGCGTTGCTGGCGGACCTCGGTGCCGCCGCCGAAGCGGAACCGCTTCCCGCCGGAAAGGCCCGTCACCCGTGAAGGCACAGCACAGTCGCCCCGAGCCCGGCCGGCCGACCGGTTCCGCGCCCGGAGCCGCCCCGTCGGCCGGTTCCACGCCGGCCACCACCCGGGCCCTGCTCGACCAACGCGTCCGCGCGGCCCGGAGCAGGGCCGTCGAGGGCGAGCCGGAGGCCGCGATCCCGCCCCGTCCGGCGGGTGCGCAGGTGACGTCGTTCACCCAGGAACGCATGTGGCTGGTCGAGCGGCTGTCCGACGGCCCCGCGATGTACAACGTCCACGAGGTCTTCCGGCTGCACGGCCCGCTGGACGTGGACGCCCTCGGCCACAGCCTCACCGAGCTGGTGCGGCGCCACGAAGTCCTGCGCACCGCCTTCCCCGAGCGGGACGGGCTCCCCAGCCCCTCGGTCGAGCCGGCCCGGCCGCTCGACCTGCCCGTCACGGACCTCCGGACCGAGCCCGCGGAACGCCGGACACGGCTGGCCCTCGATCTCGTTCAGTCCGAGATCCTGCGCCCGTTCGACCTGGCCGCCGCCCCGCTGCTGCGCGCATCACTGCTGCGGGTCGGCGAGGACGAACACGTCCTGGTGGTGGTCGTCCACCACATCGCCGTCGACGGCTGGTCGATGCCGCTGCTGTGGGACGACCTGTCGGCGATGTACCGGAGCCGGCTGGAAGGCCGCGAGCACGAGATGCCTCCCTTGCGGATCCAGTACGCGGACTTCGCCCACTGGCAGCGGGCCCGGCTCTCCGGCGACCGCCTGCAGCGCCAACTGGACTACTGGAGCGCACAGCTGTCCGGGCTGTCGCCGCTGGACCTGCCCACCGACCGCCCGCGCGGACCGGTCCGCGCGGGCCGGGGCGAGCGGATCACCTTCACGGTGCCCGAGGAACTGGCCGACCGGTTGCGGCTGCTGGGCAGGCGGCACGGCGCGACGATGTTCATGACGCTGCTCGCCGCGTTCCAGGCCCTGCTCGCCCGCTACAGCGGGCAGTCCGACGTGGCGGTCGGCACACCGGTCGCGGGCCGGACCCGTCCGGAACTCGACCCGCTGGTGGGCTCGTTCATCAACACCGTGGTCATCCGCACCGACCTCGCGGACGACCCGAGCTTCGCCGAACTGCTCGACCGGGTCCGCAGCACCGCCGTGGACGCCTACGCGCACCAGGACCTGCCGTTCGAACGGCTGGTGCAGGAATTGCGGCCGGCCCGCGGTCTCGACCGCAACCCGCTGTTCCAGGTGATGTTCGCGGGCCTGTCCGACCCGGCCGCCGCCCTCCGGCTGGTGGGGACGGAGGTCGAACAGATCGAGGTCGACAACGGCACGGCCAAGGTCGACCTCAGCCTGGTGATAGCCGACCGGTCGACGGGCGCGACCGGTACGACCGGGGCAGCCGGCACCACCGGGACCGTGGCCTTCGACACCGATCTGTTCGACCGCGCGAGCGTGGAACGGCTGGTCGGCCACTACCTGCGGCTGCTGGACGCCGCGGCCGGCGATCCCGACCGTCCCGTCTCGCGCCTGGACCTGCTCACCGAGGCCGAGCGCGAAGCGCTGCTGGTGGCCGCCAACGCCACCGACGAACCCTTCCCCGCGGACCTCTGCGTCCACGAGCTGGTCGAGGAGCAGGCCCGGCTGACCCCCGACGCGGTGGCGGTCCGCTGCGGCGCCCAGCGACTGACCTACCGGGAACTCGACCACCGGGCCAACCAGTTGGCCCGGCACCTGCGAGCCCGGGGAGCGCGGCCGGAACGCCTGGTCGGCGTGTGCCTGCCGCGCTCGGCGGACCTGGTCGTGGCCCTGCTGGCCGTCCTCAAGTCGGGCGCCGCCTACCTGCCGCTGGACCCGGACCTCCCGGCGCAGCGCATGTCGTTCATGCTCGCCGACGCCGAAGTGCCGCTGCTGCTCACCCAGCGCTCCCTGGCCGACCGGCTGCCGCGGCACGGCGCCGCGACGGTGTGGACGGACGACGAGGCCGGGCTCATCGCGGCCCTGCCCGGGGACCGGCTGCCGCCGCTCGCGACGCCCGCCAACCTGGCGTACTCGATCTACACCTCCGGTTCGACCGGCCGCCCCAAGGCCGTGCTGGTCCCGCACGAGGGCGTGGTCAACTACCTGGTGGTCCGCGGCCGACAGCTGGACCTCGGCGGGGACGATGTCGTCGCCTCGGTGGCCTCGATCTCCTTCGACGTCATCGTCCCCCAGGTGCTCATGCCCCTGGCCTGGGGCGCGAGCGTGGTGATCGCCCCGTCGGAGGTCGCGGTCGACGGCCCGCGCCTGACGGAGATGATGCGCGAGTTCGGCGTCACCACGCTCATGGCCACACCGGCCACCTGGCTCCTGCTGCTGGACGGCGGATGGCAGGGCGGCCGGTTCCAGGCGATCTGCGTGGGCGAACCGCTCCAGCCCGCCCTGGCCCGGAGGCTCCTCGACCGGGTCTCCACGCTGTGGAACGGCTACGGTCCCACCGAGGCGTCCGTCGGCTGCGTCACCCGGCGCGTGGACGCCGACCGGGACCTGGCCCGGCCGGGAGGGTCCGTGCCGATCGGCCGGCCGCTCGGCAACCTCCGGATCTACCTGCTGGACCCGGCCGGCGCCCCGGTGCCCGTCGGCGTACCGGGCGAGATCCACATCGGCGGGGTCGGCGTCACCCGCGGGTACGCCAACCGGCCGGGGCTGACCGCCGAGCGCTTCGTGCCCGATCCGTTCGGTGCCGACGGCGGCCGGCTGTACCGGACCGGCGACCTGGCGCGGTACCTGCCGGACGGCAGCCTGGTCTTCCTGGGCCGCACCGACGAGCAGGTGAAGATCCGGGGCTACCGCATCGAGCTGGGCGAGATCGAGGCCGCGCTGTGCGCGCAGCCCGGTGTCGCCAGGGCCACGGTGACGGTGCGGGGCACCGGGACGGACGCCGAACTGGCCGGCTACCTGGTGTGGCAGGACCGGCCCGGTGACCTGGCGGTCCTGCGGCGCTCCCTGCGCGAGACCCTGCCCGAGTTCATGGTGCCCACGACGCTGACCGCACTCGACCGGATCCCGTTGACCACGAACGGCAAGGTGGACCGCGGGGCCCTGCCCGAGCCGGCCCGCCACGGCCACGAGGCGGGTGCGCTACCGCCGCGGGACCTGCTGGAACTCCTGATGACCAGGATCTGGGAGCGCGTGCTGGGCACCCCGCGGGTCGGCGTCCGGGACGACTTCTTCGCGCTGGGCGGGCATTCGCTCAGGGCGGTCGAGCTCGTGGAGGCGATCCGGCGGGAGTGGGGGGTCACCGTGCCGCTGAACACGGTGTTCCGCCATCCCACCGTCGAAGGTCTGTGCGCGGAACTGCCCAACGCCTCGCAGGCCCTGCGCCGGCTCGTGGTCCCGCTGGCCGAAGGAGACCACCGCAGGGCGCCGCTGATCCTGGTGCACCCGCAGAGCGGCGACGTGTGCTCCTTCCTCCACCTGGCCGAGCACCTCACCGAACGCCTGGCCGAGCACCCCGCCGAACAGCCAGCCGAGCACCCCTCCGAACCGCTCGCCGGCGGCCGGCCCGTCTACGGCCTGGAGGCCGTCGGCTACAACACCGACGAGCCGCCACTGGCCACCGTCGAGGAGCAGGCGCAGCGCTACCTGCGGGAGCTGCGGTCCGTCCTGCCCGACGGCCCGTACCTGCTCGCCGGCTGGTCCTTCGGCGGGCTGGTCGCCTTCGAGATGGCCCGCCTGCTGGAGGAGGAGGGGAACCCCCCGGGATTCCTCGGGATCATCGACGTCGGAGCGCCCGCCTTCACCGACGGCTCCACCGACGGCTCCACCGACGGATCCACCTGCGGATCCGCCGAGTCCGACCACGGGCCCACCGACGGGCCCGGCGGCCACGACGCGCACGGGACGGCCCGGTTCGCGCTCGCCTCCGGGCTGCCCACCGGAGCCGTCGGAGAGCTCCACGAGCTCGACGAGCAGGACGCCCTCTCCCTGCTGCTCCACGACGCGCACGTCGGCGAGCGCCTTCCCCTGCGGGTGCGCACCGAACAACTGCGGCGCATGGTACGGGTCTTCACCACCAACGGCGACGCCGCCCGACGCTACCGGTCGACCGCGCGGCTGCGGACACCGATCCACCTGTTCACGAGCGCCGAGGCGCACCCCGTGCTCGCCGCCCCGGTCGTGGTCCCCGCCCGGTGGCGCGACCGCACTCAGGGGGCGTTGAGCGTGGTCGAGGTGCCCGGCAACCACCACGACATGCTGTCGCCGCCCCACGCCGCACCCTTCGCCGACGCGCTGTCGGCCGTCCTGGAGGAGCTCGGATGAGCGACGGACACGAGCTGCCGTTGTCGTCGGCGCAGTCCGGCATCTGGTTCGCCCACCACCTGCGCCCCGGCAGCCCCGTCTACAACACCGGTGAGTACGTGGACATCCCCGGGCCGATCGACCCGGAGCTGTTCGAGACGGCCGTGCGGCGCGTGGTGGACGAGACCGAGTCCCTGCGCGTTCGCCTCACCGACGGTGCCGAGGGCCCCCGGCAGGTCGTCACCCCGTCGCCCGACTGGTCGATGGACCACGTCGACCTCACCTCGACACCGGATCCGCTGCGGGCGGCCGAGCGCTGGATGCGCGCCGACCTGTCCACACCGGTCGGGCTCACCCGGGACCCGCTGTTCCGCCAGGCCCTGTTCGCCGTCGCGCCGGACCGCTTCCTCTGGTACCAGCGCGTCCACCACATCGTGGTCGACGGCTTCAGCATGTCGCTCATCGCGCGCCGCGTCGCCAAGACCTACACCGGACTGGTCGAGGGCGGGGGAGGGGCACGGCCGGCCTTCGGACCGCTGAGCCTCCTGCTGGCGCACGACGCCGCCTACCACGCGTCGGAACAGCCCGGACAGGACCGGGCGTTCTGGGCGGCCCGGCTGGCCGGCCGGCCGGATCCCGTCAGCCTCGCCAGCCGCTCGGCGGCCGCCTCGGACGGCTTCCTGCGCCGTACCAGCACCCTCGACGCGCCCACCGTCGCGGCGCTGCGGCGGGCCGCGCGGCCCGCCGGGGCGAGCTGGCCCACCGCCTTCACCGCAGCGGTCGCCGCGTACCTCCACCGCCTCAGCGGCGAACGGGACATCGTGCTCAGCATGCCGGTGACCGGGCGCACCGGCTCCTCCGTGCAGGCCGTCCCCGGCATGGTGGCGAACGTGGTGCCGCTGCGGCTGCGCGTGCACCCGGAACAGGGTCTGTCCGTACTCGCGCGACAGGCGGCCGAGGAGGTCGCCGCCCTGCGCGGGCACCAGTGCCACCGCAGCGAGGAACTGCGCAGGGAACTGGATCCGGCCCGGTCGGAGCGGGTCCTGTTCGGGCCCCTCGTCAACATCATGTCCTTCTACTACCACCTGGACTTCGCGGGCGTCCGGGCCACCGTGCACAACCTGTCCAACGGGCCGGTCGAGGACCTCTCGTTCTCCGTCTACGACCGCTCCGACGGCACCGCGCCTCGGCTCGACGTCGACGCGAACCCCGCGCTCTACTCCGAGGCCGAACTCACCGCCCACCAGCAGCGGTTCCTCCGGTTCCTGGACGCGGTGGCCGCCGACCCGGACCGGCCGATCGGCCGGCCCGACCTCCTCACCCCCGAGGAACGGCAGCGGACCGTCGTGGCCGTCAACCGCACCACGCAGCCGCTCCCGCACCCGACGGTGCCGCTGGCCTTCGCGGCCGAGGTCGCGCGCACGCCCGATGCGCCCGCCGTCGTGTGCGGCGAAACCACCCTGTCCTACGCGGAGTTGAACGACCGGGCCAACCGGCTGGCCCACCGGCTCATCGCCCTGGGCGTCCGCTGCGACAGCACGGTGGCCGTGCTCATGGAACGCTCCGCCGACGTGGTGGTGTCGGTCCTGGCGATCAGCAAGGCCGGCGGCGCCTACGTGCCGCTGGACACCCGGGCCCCGACGGCCCGCCTGCGCCGCGTCCTGGACGACACCGGGGCGGCGGTGCTGCTCACCCACCGGGCCACCCGGGACGACGCGCTGTCCCACGGCACCCCGGTCGTCGTCGTCGACACCGACCCCGGACTCGCCGACGAGCCGGCCACCGACCCCGTCGTGCCGCTGCGCCCGGACCACCTGGCGTGCGTCCTGTACACCTCCGGGTCCACGGGCACGCCGAAGGGGGTGGCCCTGACCCACCGCAACGTCATCAGCCTGACCGCGCAACGCTGTTGGCGCGAAGAGGACGGCCCGCGGGTCCTCGCGCACTCCCCGCACGCCTTCGACGCCTCGACCTACGAGTGGTGGGTGCCGCTGCTCAACGGGGGCCGGGTCGTCGTGGCCCCGCCCGGCGAGCTGGCGCTCGCGGACCTCCACCGGCTCATCGTCGACCACCGGGTCGGGGCGCTGTGGCTGACGGCCGGGCTGTTCCGGGTGTTCGCCGAGGAGTCACCCGGCACGCTGGCCGGGGTCGGCCAGGTGTGGACCGGCGGTGACATCGTGCCGGCCGATGCCGTCCGGCGCGTCCTGGCACGGTGCCCGGACTCCGTGGTGGTCGCCGGTTACGGCCCGACCGAGGCCACCACGTTCACCACGCGCAGGGTGCTGCGCCCCGGCCGGCCCGTGCCCGACGTCGTCCCCCTCGGCCGACCGGTGGACAACAGGCGGGTGTACGTCCTGGACGAGGCGCTGTCGCCGGTGCCGCCGGGGGTGGCCGGCGTGCTGTACGTCGCCGGTGCGGGCGTGGCGCGCGGGTACCTGAACGACCCCCGCCGCACGGCCGGCCAGTTCCTGCCGTGCCCCTTCGGCGACCCGGGCGAGCGGATGTACCGCACGGGCGACGTGGTCCGCTGGAACGCCGAGGGGGAGCTCGAGTTCCTCGGCCGCGCGGACGAGCAGGTCAAGCTCCACGGCTTCCGCATCGAACTGGGCGAGATCGAGGCGGTGCTGGCCGGGCACCCGGCCGTCGCCCAGGCGACCGTGGTCGCCGGCCCGGGAGCCTCGCCCGGCAGGCGTCTGATCGGCTACGTCGTCCCGGCCGGGGACTCGGGGCTCGACCCGGCGGCGGTGCGGGAGCACGCCAGCGCGGTGCTGCCGGACTACATGGTGCCCTCGGTGATCGTCACGCTCGACGCCTTCCCCCTGACCCCCAGGGGCAAGATCGACCGGGCCGCGCTGCCCGTCCCGGACCTCGCACCGGCACCGTCCGGGCCCGGGCCGCGAACCCCGGCGGAGCAGACGATGTGCGCGCTGTTCGCCGAGGTGCTCGGCCGGCCCGCGGTGGGCGTCGACGACGGTTTCTTCGCGCTGGGCGGCAACTCCCTGCTCGCGACCCGGTTGGTCAACCGGGTGCGGGTGAGGTTCGGCCGTGAACTCACCCTCGGCGCCCTGTTCCAGGCACCCACGCCGGCGCGCCTGGTCGAAGCGCTCGAGGACGCCCCGGACGCCGCGGCCGTACCGGCTCTCTCACCACGTACACGACTCTGACAGATCAAGCGATCACAGGAAGCACCTCGGCATGGTCCACACCCTCTCCCATCCCGACGAAACGCCGGCACCGCCGGCAACACCCGCAACACCGGAGACCCCGATGGCCCCGGAAACCCCGACGGCACCGGCGCTGGGGGTGTCCCAGGTCCGCCGGTACTACCAGCTCGTCGACGCCGGGGACGTGCCCGCGCTGGTCGCCCTGTTCACCCCGGACGCCCGCTACCACCGCCCCGGGTACCAACCCATGGTCGGGCACGCCGAACTGGAACGCTTCTACCGCGACCAGCGGGTGATCCGCACCGGCGTGCACACCCTGGCCACCGTGGTCACGACCGACGACGAGGTGGCGGTGCACGGCCTGTTCCGCGGCGTGCTGCACGACGGCGGTGAGGTCGAGCTGCGGTTCGCGGACTTCTTCCGGATGACGCCGCAGGGCCGCATCGCCGCGCGGGACACCTTCTTCCACGTGCCGGCGGTCTGAGGCGGTGGACGCACCCGGTGACACCGCGCACCACGTGCTGCGCAGCGGCCACCGCGACGGCTACCGCGACGGCTACCGCGACGGCGACGGCCACGGCGACGGCCCACGCGGTCGCGCGTTCAACCCCGACGGGGACACTTCAGCACAGGAAAGCGGGAAGCAGTTGACCAAGACGGTCCTCACCTCCGACATCCCGGCGTTCGTCGGCAGCGGACGGCCACCGTTCGACGCGCGGGCCATCCACGAGCTGGTCGCCGAACAGGCGGAGCGGGCCCCGCACGCGCCCGCCGTCACCTGCGACGGACGGACCCTGACCTACCGGCAGCTCAACGACCGCGCCAACCGGCTCGCCGGGCGGCTGCGAGCGGCCGGACTGGCGCAGGAGGACGTCGTGGGCGTGCTGGTGCCGCGGTCGCCGGAGCTGATCGTGGCCCTGCTCGCCGTCCTCATCGCGGGCGGGGCGTACCTCGGACTCGAACCGGACGACCCGGCCGGCCGCCACGCGCTGCTGCTCGAGGACGCCGGCGCGGGCATGGTGATCGCCGGAGAGGCCCTGGGGGAGCAGCTGCCCGACACCGTCGTCACGGTGACGGAAGGCGGCCCGGCGCAGGAGCCGGCCACCGGGCCGGCGGCTGCGGCCCGCCCCGGCGACCCGGACCGGCTCGCCTACGTCAGCTACACCTCGGGCTCCACCGGCGAGCCCAAGGGCGTCGGCGTGCCCCACCGGGCGATCGACCGGCTCGTCCGGGGTGCGGACTGGGTGGACGTCCGCGCCGAGGACGTCTTCTTCCACCTCGCGCCGGTCGCGTTCGACGCGTCCACGTTCGAGATCTGGGCCCCCCTCGTCAACGGCTGCCGACTGGTCCTCTTCCCCCCGGTCGCCATCACGCTGGAGCACGTGGCGCGCGTCGTCCGCGCCGAGCGCGTGACGGTCCTGCTGCTGACCACCGGGCTCTTCCACCAGATGGTGAGTTCCCACCTGGAGGCGTTCGCCGACGTGCGGCACGTCCTCACCGGGGGTGACGTGGCCTCGCCGGGCCACGTCCAGCACCTGCTGGCCCGCTACCCGGAGCTGCTCTTCACCAACGGCTACGGGCCGACGGAGAACACCACGTACACGACCTGCTGGACCAGCAGCACCCTCCCGGAGCTGCGCAGCGTGCCGATCGGCCGCCCGATCAGCGGCACCAGGGTCGCCGTGCTCGACGGCGACCTCAGGCCGGTGCCCGTCGGCGAGTGCGGCGAACTGTACGTGGCCGGGGCGGGCCTGGCCCGCGGCTACCTGGGGCGCCCGGCCGCAACGGCCGAACGGTTCCTGCCCGACCCGTTCGGGAGCGAGCCCGGGGCCCGGATGTACCGGACCGGCGACCTCGTGCGATGGCTGCCCGACGGCACGCTGGAGTTCGTCGGACGCGCGGACGACCAGGTCAAGGTCCAGGGCTACCGCGCCGAACCGCGCGCCGTCGAGGTCGAGCTGGAACGGCTCGCCGAGGTGCGGCACGCGGTCGTGCTGCCGCAGGCCGACCCGGCGGGCGGCACCCGGCTCCTGGCCTACGTCGTGCCCGCGCAGTCCGACCCGGCGGGTAACGCCGACCTCGGTCGGCGGCTGCGCCACGAGCTGCGGGACAGGCTGCCGGGCTACCTGATCCCCTGGGCGATCCTCGTCCGTCCCGAGCTGCCGGTGAACCGCAACGGCAAGATCGACCGCCGGGCCCTGCCCACCGCCACCCGGGTACCGCGCAACGTGGCCAACGAGTACGTCCCGCCCGTCACCGAGGTGCAGACGCGGCTGACCGAGTTGTGGGGCGACATCCTCGGCATCGAACCGGTCGGCGTCGACGACGACTTCTTCGACCTCGGCGGGCACTCCCTGCTGGCCACCGACCTCCTGGTCGCCACCCAGCGCGAGTTCGACGTGGACCTCCCCGCGCAGATCCTGTACCTGTCGCCGACCGTCGCCGAGCTGGCGACGGCCCTCACCGCCCGGATGCGGACGGCGGGCCCGGACGGCCCGGCGGCGCGCCCGGACGGCCTGACGGCGGGTGGCCCGGCCGACGGAGCACGGCAGGAGCAGCCCCGATGACGGCGGTTCCCCCCACCCCGCGATGCCCGGTCCTCGCCCCGCAGCCGGTCGACCTGATCGACCCCGACCTGTACCACTCGGGCGGGGCGCACGAGGTGTGGCGACGGCTGCGCCGCCACGCCCCGGTGAGCTGGCAGCCGGTCGGCGACATCGGCTACTGGTCGGTCGTCGGCTACGCCGAGGCCAACCGGGTGCTCCGCGACCACGACACGTTCACCTCCGAACAGGGCACCCTGCTCAACCTCCTCGGCCAGGGCGACCCCGCCGGCGGCCGGCAGATGGCCGTGACCGACCCGCCCCGGCACGCGCACCTGCGCGGCCCGCTGCAACAGGCGCTGTCGATCAAGACGGTGGAGAACGACCGGGAGGCCATCCGCCGGGTCATCGTCGAACTGCTCCGGCCGTTGGCCGACGGCGGCCCGTTCGACTTCGCCGCCGCCATGGCCACCCTGCCGATGGCGGTGATCGGCACCATGATGGCGCTGCCGGAACAGGACTGGCCGCGGCTGGTCCGACTCGCCCACGCCTGCATCGCCGCGGACGACCCCGAGTTCCAGCTCGCCGCCGGACCGCAGGCCACCCTCGTGACCGCCCACCGCGAACTGTTCGCCTACTTCCAGGACATCGTCACCGCGCGTCGGCGCGCACCGGGTGACGACCTGATCAGCGTGCTGCTCACGATGGAACTGGACGGACGGCGGCTGTCGCCGGGCGAGATCGTGTCCAACTGCTACAGCCTGCTGCTCGGTGCGACCGTCACCACCGCCCAGCCGCCGATCGCGGCGATGGTCGAACTGGCCGGGACGGCGGTCCTGGACGACTGGGCGGCACACCCGGAGCTGCTCGGCAGCGGCGTGGAGGAAGCCCTGCGATGGGCCTCGCCCACCCAGCACTTCATGCGCCACGCCACCCGCGACGTCGAGGTCCGGGGCGTGCCGATCCCCGCGGGGGACGCGGTCGTCGTGTGGCTGGGGTCGGCCAACCGCGACGAGACCGTGTTCGCCGACCCGGACACCTTCGACATCCGACGGCGGCCCAACAAGCACATCGCGTTCGGCGTCGGCGCGCACTACTGCATCGGACACACCGTCGCACGGGTGGCCCTGCGGATCCTGTTCGCCGAACTGCTCGGCCGGTTCACCGGCTTCGAACTCGCCGGGACGCCGCGGCGCATGCGCTCGAACATCATCGCGGGCTTCACCCACCTGCCGATCACCGCGCGGACCCGCTAGCGCGTGCACCACCGCAGCCCCACCCGAGAAGAAACCCCACCCGGAAGGTCATCAGTGAACGCTCCGACGGCCCGTACCCGCAACAAGTGGTTCCTGCGCGAGCCGTCGCCGGTGGCACCGGCACGGCTGTTCTGCCTGCCCTACTCCGGCTGCGGAGCGAGCATGTACCGCCAGTGGCCGTCATCGGTCAACGGCGTCGAGGTCTGCCCCGTGCAGCTGCCCGGCCGGGAGAACCGGATGCGCGAGCCCGCCCACACCACCTACGAGGCACTGGCCGACGACCTCTGCGAGGCGCTGCGCCCCTACCTGGACCGTCCCTACGCGCTGTTCGGGCACTGCGGCTCCGCGCTGGCGGCGTACGAGACCGCCGTACGGCTGGTCGAAAGGGGCTGCCCCGCCCCGACCCGGGTGTTCGTCTCCGCCGAGGTGGCGCCGCAGGACGGCCCCTACGGCCGCTTCCTCGGCATGGACGACGACGAGCTGGCCGGCGAACTGCGCCAGCTCGTCGCGGAACTGGGCGGCACCCTGGAACCGAGCCTGCTCGCGCTCTACCTCGGCGTCCTGCGGAACGACGTCGACATGAACAAGCGGTACCACGTGGCCGAGCCGGTCCGGCTGCCGTGCCCGATCACCGCCATCGGCTGGACGGAGGACACGGGAATCGAGCCGTCGCTGATGACCGGCTGGTCGGCGTGCGGCGAAGCGACCTTCGAACTCCTGGAGGGAGGCCACTACCGCTTCATCGAGGCGCCGACGGACCTGCTGGCGCTCCTGGTCGCGGACCTGACGCCCACCCGGTCCGGCACCCCCTGACACCTGCGCCCTCTGGCACCTGCGCCCTCTGGCACCTGCACCCAAACGGGCCGGCCGCCCCGGCGTCGATGCGCAGCGGGCCCCGGCAGAGCGGCGATGCTCTGCCGGGGCCCGCGGCGGTCAACTCCCCTCAGGGTGGGGGTCGGTCACGGTGTGGGGCCGAGCTTCTGCCAGGCGTCGCTCTTGCCGGGTTCGTCGGTCGCCTTGTTCCACCACTTGGCGCGCCAGTAGAAGCCGTTCCACGACACCGTCGAGGCCCAGGCGCCGTCGGTGTCCCCGGTGATGATCTTCGTGCCGGCGGCGGTGGCGCTGTTGGCGGGCGCGGCGAGGTAGGCCGGTGCCTTCCACCAGTCGGTCCCGTCGGCGAAGCTGCCCAGTGCGTAGGAGCTGCCGTGCTTGGGGCCGCCGGTGGACCACTTGTCCAGCTGCGGTTTGCCGGCGGTGGCCTGGTCCGTGCTGAGCGGCACCAGCCGCCACCACTGGTCGACCTTCCCGTCGCAGTCCCGGACCGTGAGGGTGCCCCTGGCCGTGGTGGCGCCCAGGCACTGGTCGTGGCCGCTGGACGCGGACTTGATGTGGTACCAGCCCTGGCTCTCCTCGGTCACCGTCCACAGCTGGTTGGCGTTGCCGTTCTGCTTGTCCACCAGGTGGGCGTCGGTCCAGCTTGCGGGGTGGTCGAGGACGTTGCCGCTGTTGCGGTCCTCGATGATCCACTTGTCGCCGGTCTGCCAGAACGCGAACGAGGGGTTGGGGTTGTAGGCGTGCGCCTGCCACGGCGCGGCCTGGCACTGGGCCCCGGAGGCCGGTGCCGGGGGATCGACCGTTGTCACCGCGCGACGCTTGTCGCCGGTCGACCCGTAGTCCTTGCCGCCGATCCTGAAGGTGACGTTCGCCGGGCCGGTGACGGGCAGGTAGTACTTGACGTCGATGTCCTTCGACCTGCCGGCGGGGATGTCCTCGCAGTAGCCGAGTTTGACGGTCACCCGGTGGAAGTCGCCCTTCAGCCCGCCCGCGTTGGGCCCGGTGTGGCCGGGGACGATGCCGCTCATCTCCTTCCAGGCCCCGTCCTTCACCACCGGCGGGGCGGAGGTGGGCAGGTCGAAGGAGATCTCCGTGCCCTGGGCGAGGGCGACCTTGGAGTTGTTGGTGATCCGCAGCTTCGGCTGCATCGGCCACATGTCCGCGACGTCGGTGGGGAAGTCCACCAGCTCGGCCTTGACGTCGATCACCTCGGCGGGCAGCGGCTTGCCGCCGCCGGTGGTGTTGCCGGACGCCCCCGCGCCCTTGAGGGCGTTGTCGAGCCGGGTGGTCAGGTCGTAGCCCATGCCCCACTCGCCGTTGGGGTGCTTGGTGTAGTCGCCGGCGAGCTCCCAGATCATCGCCCCGCCGATGCCCTTGTCCGCGATGTACTTCGCCTTGGCGTCGATCGACTTCTCGTTCTCGGTGGAGAGGAACACCTTCTTGGTGTCGTTCCACAGCCAGGACGCCTGGAGCGGGTCGGAGTACTTCTCGGCGTAGCCGCCGGTCAGCTTGCCCGCGTCGGTGGCCGGGTCGACTCCGTAGGACTTCAGGTAGCCGGGGGTGCGGCCGTCCTGGAGGTTCCTGGTGTGCCACAGCGGGTTCGACCCGGCGCCGACCTCGCGGCCGTCCTCGGTGTCGTGCCAGACGTTGTCGATGCCGGTCGCGCCGAGGCCGCAGCTCTGGGCGTTGGCCGGGCCGCGACCGCCGAGGCCCTTCGGGCACTGGGACTGGTCGGGCATCGCGGAGGTGCCCCAGAGCCCGTCCGTGCCGCCCTGGACGTTCTGCCAGCCGCGGGAGTAGTAGGGGATGCCGAGGTTGATCCGGCCGGGCGGCAGGGCGCCGCGGTAGTAAGCGGGACTTCGACGAAGCCCCTCATCGTTTCCCGGGCCGCACCGACCTGGTGCTCGGCCGTCTGCTCGGCACCGAGCAGCGGGGTGGTCGCGATGCTCCGCACCTGGTCGATGAACTGCAGGTACCGGGCCGCGTGCAGGGTGCTCTCCGTCGACGCGGACGCGGTCGGAGCGCCCAGCGCGGACATCGATGTGGACGCCAGGAACGCGGCCATGCCTATGGCGATCCGTACTGGCCGGCGCCCGGGGGCGCACCGGCGGGATTTTCGCTGATCGCACCTCGGATTTCTTCCGCATCACCACCCGCATCGCGGGGCGCGGACAAGCTAGGGTCGGCGTGTTGACAGCGGATAGACGACGCGTCAACGACGGCCGGGCCGACGCCGTCCGCGCCCCCGCCTGCGCCCCTCGGTGACGGTTCGCGCCCTTGGTGCCTCCGACGCGCCCTTGCGCGCTACCTGCCGGTAAGTGTTAATGCGCCGTAAATTTGACTGGCCGTCACATTTCCCGGCCCTCCCGGCTCGGCCCGCCTTCGTCGAAAGGTGCTGCCATGCGGCGTATCACCTCGTGGACGCGAATACTCCGTTTCGGGCTCAGCGGCTGCCTCCTGGCGGCCGCCTCCGGCTCCGGCATGTGCCCAGCGGTCGCCGGACAGGCCGGTCCGCAGTCGCACGGCGGGCGGTCTCAGGACGGGGGGTCGCACGGTGGGTGGTCGCACGGCGGGCCGTCGCCGGAGCAGAGGATCGAAGCGCTCCTCGGTCAGCTGACCACCGACGAGAAGGCGACGCTGCTACAGGGGATCGCCGCACCGAACGGGGTGTACGCGGTCGGCTACGTCCGGGGCGTGCCGCGGCTGGGCATCCCGCCGTTGCTGCTGTCCGACGGCCCGGCCGGCGTGCGGGACGGGCAACCGGCGACGGCGCTGCCGGCACCGGTGTCGCTGGCCGCCGCCTTCGACCCGGGGCTCGCCACCACCTACGGCGCGGTGCTGGGCCGCGAGGCCCGGGCGCGCGGCTACCAGGTGCTGTACGCGCCGATGGTGAACCTCGTGCGCGTGCCGCAGGGCGGGCGGAACTTCGAGACGCTGGGGGAGGACCCGTTCCTCGCCGGGCGGGTCGCGGCGGCGGAGGTCCGCGGCATCCAGGCGCAGGGGGTCGCGGCACAGGTGAAGCACTTCGCGGCGAACAACCAGGAGAACAACCGGCAGTCGTACAGCTCGGAGGTGGACGAGCGGACGCTGGCCGAGATCGAGCTGCCCACCTTCCGGGCGGCCGTCCGGGACGGCCGGGCCTGGTCGGCGATGTGCGGCTACAATCCGGTCAACAGCATCTGGGCGTGCGAGAACTTCCCGCTGCTGCGGGACGTGCTGAAGGGCCGTTGGGGGTTCGACGGGGTGGTCGGCTCCGACTACCCGGCCACCCACTCCTCGGTGAACGCCGCGGCGGGCGGGCTGGACCAGGAGTTCGGCGGTACGACGTACTTCGCCGACCTGAACGCGGCCGTGGCCGACGGGCGGCTCGCCCCGGCCGTCCTGGACGACCAGGTGCGGCGGGTGCTGCGGCTGATGGTCCGGACCGGGGCGCTGGACGGCGGCCGGCCGCCCGGCTCCGGTCCCGGCCCCGGCTCGGGCTCCGGCCCCGGCTCCGGCCCCGGCTCGGGCCAGGCCGTCTCCGATCCGCCCGTCTCCGATCCGCCCGCCTCCGACCCCGCCGCCGGCGCGCGCGACGCCCGGGCGGCGGCCGCCGCCGGGACGGTGCTGCTGCGCAACCAGGGGCCGGTGCTGCCGCTGGACGCCGCCCACCTGTCGTCCGTCGCGGTGATCGGCCCGTGGGCCGACCACGCCTACACCGGCGGCTACGGCTCCTCGCACGTCGCCCCCTACCCCGACCAGGTCGTGACGCCTCGCCAGGGCATCGCCGCCCGGGCCGGTGCGGGCGTCTCGGTGCGCTACCACCCGGGCGACGACGCGGCCGCGGCCGCCTCGGTGGCCGCCGGGGCGGACGTCGCGGTGGTGGTGGTCGGCGACGAGGAGACCGAGGGCGCGGACCGCGGCTCGCTGGACCTCGCCCCGGCGGACGACGCCCTGATCCGCGCCGTCGCCCGCGCCAACCCGCGGACGGTGGTGGTGCTCAACACCGGCGGGCCGGTCACCATGCCGTGGCTGGACGCGGTGCCGGCGGTGGTCGAGGCCTGGTACCCGGGCGAGCAGAGCGGCACCGCGCTCGCCGACGTGCTGTTCGGCGACGCCGATCCGGCGGGGCGGCTGCCCGTCACCTTCCCGACCTCGGCGGCGGCCACGCCGATCCGGGACGCCTCCCAGTACCCCGGCACGGACGGCGCCTACCACTACACCGAGCAGCTCGCGGTCGGGTACCGCTGGTACGACGCGACCGCCACCGCCCCGCTGTTCCCCTTCGGCCACGGCCTCTCGTACACCACCTTCGGCTACAGCAACCTCACCGTGACCGGCCCGGACGCCGCCGGCCGGGTTCGGGTCGGCTTCGACCTCGCCAACCAGGGCGCCCGGACCGGCACGGAGGTGCCGCAGCTGTACGTCTCCTTCCCGTCCGCCGCCGGCGAGCCGCCGCAGCAGCTCAAGGCCTTCGACAAGGTCACGCTGGCGCCCGGCCGGTCGACGCACGTGGAGCTGGCGCTGGACCGCTCCTCCTTCGCGGTCTGGGATACCGGAGTGCACGGCTGGCAGGTCCCCGGCGGGCGGTACGGCCTCATGGTCGGCTCCTCCTCGCGCGCGCCGAAGTTGCAGGGCGCGGTGGACGTCCCGGGCTCTCCGGCCGTCTCCACCTGGTCCGGGCGGATCACCGGTGCCGACGGGTCCTGTCTGGACGCGGGCGCCGCCGCCGCGGACGGCGACGAGGCGGTACGGCTGGCCGGCTGCGCGGGCACGGCGGCCCAGGACGCCACGGTCGGCTCGGACGGCACCGTCCGCGCCCTCGACGGCTGCCTGACCCCGGCGGGCCCGGACGACGGCGCCGCCGTCCGGCTGCGGGACTGCACCGCGGGCGCCGACCAGGTGTGGCGCCCGGGCCCGGGCTCCTCGATCCTCCACCCGGCGTCCGGCCGCTGCCTCGCGGCCGCCGACGACCGGCTGCTGCTGCGGCCCTGCTCGGGGGGCGCCGAACAGAGCTGGGCCACCCCCCGCCCGAGCGGCCGGGTGACCGGCATCGCCGGGCAGTGCGTGGACCTCAACCGCGCCGACACGGCCAACGGCACCGCCGTCCAGCTCTACCGCTGCAACTCCACCGGCGCCCAGGACTGGACCGTCGGGCAGGACGAGTCGCTGCGGGCCCTCGGCAAGTGCCTGGACGTCACCAACGGCTGGACCGCCGCCGGGACGCCCGCCCAGCTCTACGACTGCAACGGCACCGGCGCCCAGCGCTGGCAGCCACGCCCGGACGGCACGCTCCTCAACCCGGCCTCCGGCCGCTGCCTCGACGCCCGCGACGGCAGCGGCGCCGACTGGACCAGGCTGCAGATCTGGGACTGCCACGGCGGCCCCAACCAGCGCTGGACCCTGCCCTCCTGATGCCCACCGCCGGCCGGGCGCCGTCCGCTGTCCGCCGCCGTCCGATGGCGGCGGGCGGCGGACGGCGGGGCTGCGTCAGGCGTTTGCTTCCAGAGCCGGGAGGTAGGCGCCGGCCTGGCCGGCGGCGGTCGGGTGGAAGGACTGTCCGATCGGCCAGTTCAGGGCGTGCAGCCAGGGAGCGGGGTCGCAGAGCTGGTGGCCGGCGAACCGGCTGGTCACATCCGCGTAGGCGAAGTTCGGGTACTTGGCGGCCTCGCTCTGGATGACGCTGTTCAGGACGTCGGCGCCGTCGTTGAGGGCAGCACGCCTGGCCGGGCTGATCCCCGGGCAGAGGGGGGCGCCGGGGTCGTAGAAGCGGGGGTAGCCGAGGATCACCACGTGGGCGTTGGCGGCGCGGGAGCGGATGGCGCCGTAGACGGTGTCGAGTTCGCCGGGGAGCTGGGTGCGGGCGGTGTTCTCTGCGGAGGAGACGGCGCTGAGGCAGGCGGCGTCGCTGCCGAGCAGGCAGGAGGCCAGTACGTCGCGCAGGCCGACGTCGTTGCCGCCGATGGTCATGCTGACCAAGGTGGTGCCGGAAGTGAGCGGGGCGAGTTGGTTGTTCACGACGTCGGTGGTGGTGGCGCCGCCGCAGGCCTGGAAGTCGAAGGTGGCCGGTGAGGTGGACTGGGCGTAGAGGTACGGGTACGCGTTGGTGCTCTGGTTGCAGCTGTTGAGGTACGTGCTGGATGATCCGCCGCCCGCGGAGTAGGAGTCGCCGAGGGCCACGTAGTTGACGGTGGCGGCGTGGGCGGTGCCGGTGGTGGCGGCGAGTGCGGTGGTCGTCAGGGTGAGGAGCGCGGCCGCGAGGGCTGCGGGGCGGGTTCGGCTCATCGGTTGCCTCCTTGGTGGGACGGCTGGTGTGTCAGTGGGGCTGTTCGGCGTTGCGGCGCGGTGCCCGGGACGCGGTCAGGAGTGCTGACCGAGGAAGTCGGCGAGCTCGTTGTCGTACCGGGCGGGGTCGGCGTTCCAGGAGCCGGTGTGGCCGGCCCCGGGGACGGTGACGAGTCGGACCTTGTCCGGCCAGTCGCGGGCGAACCGGGCGCTGCCGGCGTACGGGACGAGTGTGTCGGCGGTCCCGTGGAAGAGCAGCACGGGCTGTCCGGGGCCGCCGTTGCGCCGGTTCGCCGCCAGGGTGTCGACCTGGTCGAGGTCCACTCCGGCTCGGATCCGGATGAAGGGGGCCGTGAGGTCGGCGATGGGGAACGGGAGTCCGAGGCCGGTGGCGATCGTGTCGATGGCCGCCCGGTAGTCGAGTGCGGGCGAGTCGAGGACGACTGAGCGGACCGCGCTGGTGTCCTGGGCGCGCTGCAGGTAGTTCTCGACGATTGCGCCGCCCATGGAGAACCCGTAGAGCACCACGCCGGAGGCTCCGTGGGCTTGGGCGTAGCGGACGGCGGCGTCGAGGTCGCGCCATTCCGTGTTGCCGAGTTGTCGGTTGCCGTTGGAGTCGCGGGGTGCGCCGGGGTCGTTGCGGTAGGTGATGTCGAGGATCGGGTAGCCGAGGTCGTGCAGTTCGGGCATCGTCCGCAGGCCCGCGCTGCGGCCGGCGCCGAGCCCGTGGACCTGGATGACCCAGGTGCTGCGCGAGCCCGGGAGGTACCAGGCGGGCATCGGGCCCAGGTCGCCGGGGTAGCTGACGTCCTGGTAGTCCAGCCCCACCGCTCGGCGCGGGTCCGAGTTCCACACGGTGACGATGATCTTCGCCTTGGCGCCGACGGCGGGTGGGGCGGTGGCCTGGAGTTCGCGGGTGACGGTCTTGCCGTCCGAGGCGAGGACGCGGCCGAGTTCTCCCGAGCGCCGCTGTGCGGATCCGCTGTCCTGCCAGACCAGGCCGTAGGTGCCGGTGTAGCGGCTCTCGTCGGTGGCGGGAAGGGTCACCGTCGCGTTCCCCACGGCGATGACGCGGGTGTTCAGCGGGGTGTCGTCGGTGGGGTGCAGCAACTTGCCGGTCAGTAGCCACAGCGCGCCGGACGCCGCGGTGAGAGTGAGGACGAGCAGGCCCGTGACGGCGACGACGATGCGTCGGCGCAGGCGGGTGCGGCGGCTGGACGGTGGTGTCGTGGGGTCGGTCATCGCCGGGGTCGGTTCCTGGTTCATGGCTGCTTCAGCGTGGTGGGGCCGGAGGCCAGGGTGAGGGCGAGTCCGGTCGGTGTGACGGTGAGTGAGACGGGCTTGAGGGACAGGGGATAGTCGGTTTGTCGGTTCCGCGCGGTGAGCTTGGTGTTGATCTGGTCGAGCTGGGGACCGGTGATCGTTCGGCCGAGGAACTGCAGGCTGGTGGCGGTGATGGTGACCCGGCCGTCGGCCAGGGCGGGCTTCAGCGTCAACTGGCCCATGCCACCCGGGCCCAGGGCGAGCAGGAGGGTGCCGGTGGCGGGGTCGGTCCGGGTGCTGCTGACGGGAACGCCCTGGCCCGAGTCGTGGATCGCTCCCGCCAGGGAGTCGGCGGGGATCGTGACGGTGGCCCGGACGTCGGACGCCGTCGCGGGCTCGGCCAGGTGGAGGTCGTCGAGCGTGATGCGGACCGAGGCGCCCGTGAGTGAGCCGAGGTGGGCGTCGTCCGCGCCGAGCGTGACGTGATCCAGGTGCCGGTCGAGGATCGCGAGCAGCGCCGGGCCGGCGCCGGTGTCGACCGTCACCCGGGTGTCGAGCGCCTTTCCCATGCGGTCGGCGATCCGGCTCTTCAGGACGTGCCGGGTGACGGCCTCGCCGCCCCCGGCGAGGGCCAGCACGACGGCCACGGGCAGGACGACGGCGCGAGTGATCCGGCCTCGCCGGGTGGTCGGGCGGCGGAGGCGGCCCAGCCGCGCGGTGGCGGTTCGGGCCGGTTCTGGACGGATGGTCATCATTGTCCTGCTGTCGTTGTCGGGGCGTCGGAGGGGGCGGGCGGCCCGGTGCGGTCCCGGCGGCGTCCTGTGGTCGGCCGTTGTCCTGGGGACGGGGCGCGACCGGTGCGCGTGAGCAGCACGACGACCGCGACGATCAGGAGGGCCGCAACACAGACGCCGAGCAGCACGAGGGATCCGGAGCCCGTGAGCACGACTGCTCTCCCTTGTCCCGACCCCGCCGGTCGGCGAGGTCGGAAGCATCCTGTCGCCGTTGTGCAAGGCGAAGGTTCGGCCTGTGTTCGGGCCTTGTAAGGATCGCCGTCGGTCCGCCGGACGGTGACGGCCCGCGGGTTAGCATCGGTGCAGTTCGAAGCCGTGGCACGCGCGACTGGCCAAGCAGCCGCGGGATGGGTGCCGCGGCGCGGGGAGACTGCGGTGACACCGGACAGATGACACAGAGCAAGGGCCTTGTGCTGGTGGTGGAGGACGAGCGCCACATCGCCGACCTCCAGCGCCTGTACCTCACCCGCGAGGGCTTCGGCGTCCACACCGAGGCCGACGGCACCGCCGGGTTGGCCGCCGTGGCACGGCTGCGGCCGGTGGCGATCGTTCTCGACATCGGGCTGCCCGGGCTGGACGGCACGGACTTCTGCCGCCGGCTGCGCGCCGCCGACGACTGGACGCCCGTCATCCTGGTCACCGCCCGGGACGAGGAGGCCGACCGGATCCTCGGCCTGGAGATCGGTGCCGACGACTACCTCACCAAACCGTTCTCGCCCCGCGAGCTGGTCGCCCGGGTCAAGGCGGTGCTGCGCCGCACCGCCGGCCCACCGGTCTCGGCCGTCCTGGGCGGCAGCCGGCTGCGCCTGGACCCCGGTCGCCGCACGGTGCTCTGCGACGGCGAACCGCTGGAGCTGACCACCACCGAGTTCAACCTGCTCGCCCACCTGCTGGCCCGGCCCGGTCAGGTCTTCAGCCGCGAGCAGCTCCGCGCCCAGGTCTGGGGGCAGGCCGACTACGGCGACAGCCGGGTCGTCGACGTCTACGTCTCGCAGCTGCGCGCCAAGCTCGGCGACGCCAGCCCGATCCGCACCGTGCGGGGGATCGGCTACAGCGCCCAGGAGCCGGAGCGGTGAGGCGCCTGCGCGCGGGCTCCCTCACCGGCAGCCTGGTCCTGCTCGCCACCGTGGTGGCAGCCACGGCCGTGCTACTGGCGGGGGTCGCGGCCTGGCAGACCGCCTTCTCCAACGCCGAGTCCCAGTACCGGGAGCGCCTGTCCCGGCAGGCCACCGTGCTCAGCCTCGCTCCCAACCTGTCCGTGCTGCTCCTCGACCAGACCCAACGGCTGACCGGGGCCACCGGCGTCCTGGTCGCCGTCGTCGATCCCGACGGACACGTGGACGGCCCCGCGGCGCAGGCCGTAGCCCCGGCCGACCGGGACGCGCTGCTCGCCGGGCGGACGCTCTCCGCCACGGCCTCGCTCGGCGACCAGCGCGTACTCGTCCAGGGACACCCGGCAAGCAACGGCGGCGCTGTCGTGCTGACCCAGCCGTTCACCGAGGTCGATGCGGCTGCCGGCCGGATGCGCGGCAGTCTGACGCTCCCCCTGGTCGCGGGCCTGGTCGGAGCCGCCCTCGCCGGAGCCCTGCTGGCCCGCCGCATCGCCCGCCCCCTGGTCGCGGCGGCCGGTGTCGCCCACCGACTCGCCGCAGGTGAACGCGGCCTGCGCTGCGAGGCCGACGGCCCCACCGAGGCCCGTGACGTCGCCCAGGCCCTGAACGCACTGGGCGCCGCCCTCGAACGCAGCGAACAACGCCAGCGCGACTTCCTGACCTCGATCTCCCACGAGATCCGTACCCCCCTCACCGCACTCCAGGGCTACGCCGAGGCCCTCACCGACGGGGTCGTCGAACCCGGGCAGCAGGCCCAGGTCGGCCAGATCCTCCTGACCGAGACCAGACGCCTGGACCGCTTCGTCTCCGACCTGCTCGAACTCGCACGCCTGGACGCCGACGACTTCCCCATCACCCGCGAACCCACCGACCTCACCGCCCTCGTCCGTGAGACCGCGCGAGCCTGGGACCAGAGGGTCCGGCAGAGCGAACTCCACCTGCGGGTGGAAACGGCCGGGGAACCCGTGATCACGGTCACCGACGGATTCCGGGTCCGCCAGCTGCTCGACGGCCTGATCGGCAACGCCGTGCGGATCTCGCCGCCCGGCGCCCCCGTGGTGCTGGCCCTGCGCCGAACGGACAGCGGCGACACCGAGCTGCAGGTCCGCGACGGCGGCCCCGGCCTGACCGACGAGGACGTCCGGGTCGCCTTCGAACCCGGCGCCCTGCACTCCCGCTATGCGGGCACCCGCCCCGGCGGCACCGGCCTCGGCCTGGCCATCACCCGTCGCCTCACCGACCGGCTCGGCGCCACCATCACCGTCCACGGCCACGGCCCCGAGGGCGGCGCCTGCTTCACCGTCGCCCTCGGCACCATCCCGCTCGACGCGTAGCCGCCCGCGCAGCACCCCGGACCAGGGCCGCGTCCGAACCGCCTGCCCCGCGCAGCGCCCGGAGCTCGCTCCGCAGGAATAATTCGCACACTACTCATTTGGCGCTATCCAGCCCGCCTCCGGCTGTGATGACCTTGGCGACTGTGGCGCGCGTCACATCGTGTGACATCGCAGTGAGATCGCACTGCCGTGCGTGCCCGAGCCAAGGCGATCGAGGAGGTACTCGTGAGTGGCAGGGAGAACAGTGGCAGGGAGAACAGTGGCAGGGCGGCCGGCGGTGACGGCTTCCCGGATCTGAGCCCCGGGGAACTGGCGCAGATCGAGCGCGTGATCCTCGGCGGCGACGACGGGATCGCGCTGCGGCACGCCGCGCACGAGGCCGGCGGGCCGCGCGTGTCCGCGGCCGAGCTGCAGAAGGCCCTTGAGCTCCATGTGTGCATGGGCTTGAACGCCTGCCGCAACCACGACATCGACGAGAAGGCGCCGATGGCGGGCATGGGAGCCTGTGCCACCGTCCTGCACGTGTGCCACGGCGCCAACGAGTGCCGCGGGCAGGGCGGGTGCGGCTACACCGGCCCCGACGCGGAACTCGCCAAGCCGGGTGAGCAGGCCTGTCGGCAGAACGGCAGCTGCGCGAGCCCGATCAATGTCAGCCGGGTGTTCGCGGGCGGCCCGCTGAAGGGCAAGAGCGTCTGGAAGCTCGCCCGCCAGCTGTTCGAGGCCCGGATGTACGCCGCCGGCCTCCCGTTCGGCCCGTCCCCGGGTGAGGGCTACCCGGACGACCTGGTCCCGCCGTACGAAGTGACCGAGGCCGAGCGGAGGAAGAAGAGACTCGACCGGAGCAAGCCGCAGGTGCTGCCGCTGCCGTCGGACGAGGCGACCGCGTGACGGAGCCCCACCAGGGCGAGCGGATCGACCGGGTGTCCCGCTTCGACCTGCCGAACCTGGGGTTCGGTGTCGGCCTGCGCGGCCCGCACCACCGGTACGTACTGGACCACCTCGGCGATGAGCTGGGCGCCGAGTGGCTGGAGATCATCTCCGAGAACTACCTCGACTCCCACGGCCACCCGCGTCACGTACTGGACCGGGTCGCCGAGCGGCACTCCCTGGTCATGCACGGGGTGTCGCTGTCGATCGGCAGCGTGGAGCCCCTGGACTTCGACTACCTGGGGCGGCTCCGGCGGCTGGCCGACGCGGCGGGCGCCGCCTGGGTGTCGGACCACGTGTGCTTCACCGGGGTCGCCGGGCTCAACACCCACGACCTGCTGCCGGTCCCCTTCACCGAGGCCGCGCTGACGCATCTGGTGCGACGGGTCAGGACCGTGCAGGACTTCCTGGAGCGCCCGCTGGTGCTGGAGAACCCCAGCACGTACGTGGGCTTCGCCGCATCGACCATGCCGGAGGAGGAGTTCGTCGCGCGGCTGGCGGTCGAGGCCGACTGCGGGCTCCTGCTGGACGTCAACAACGTCCACGTGTCGGCCGTCAACCACGACACCGATCCGCGCGCATACCTCGGAGCACTCCCGCACGACCGGGTCGTACAGATCCATCTGGCCGGTCACACCGACGCGGGCACACATCTGATCGACACCCATGACGGACCGGTCGCACCGGCCGTGTGGGAGCTGTACGACGCGGCGATCGCGCTGACCGGGCCCGTGTCCACCCTGCTGGAGTGGGACGACCGCCTGCCGCCCTTCCCCGAGCTGGTGGCGGAACTCGGAAAGGCACGCCAGCGGGCCCTCGATCCGGCGAACATCCCCGTCGCGACGGGAGTCTGACATGTCGACGGTCGAAGGGGAACCGGCGCACCTGGCCGAACTCCAGCACTGGCTGCAGGCCGCCGTCCTCCACGCCACCGGCCCGGACCAGGAGGGCGGCGAGGCCACCGCCCTGGTGCTCACACCGTCCAGCCGGCTCACCGCCGGCGAGCGGCTGGACATCTACCGCCGCGGTTACCGGCTGCGCCTACTGGCCTGCCTGCGCTCCTGCTTCCCCGCGCTGCGCCGACTCCTGGGGCCGGAGGCCTTCGACGCGCTCGCCACCGAGTACCTGAACACCTGCCCGTCCCGCAGCTGGACCCTGGAGCACTTCGCCGACGGCTTCGCGTCGCACCTCGCGACCACCAGACCCGACCGCGACCCACCGGGCCACGACGCCGATCCCTGGGTCCAGTTGATCGTCGAACTCGCGGGATATGAACGGGCTTTCGCCGAAGTGTACGACGCCGAACCGGACCGCGCGTGCCGCGTGCTGGCCTGTCGGCACCCCGTGCACCGCTACGCGGCCGCGGTGGCCCGCGGCGAGGACCCGCAGCCGCCGGCCGCACGCCCCGTACTCCTGCTGCTGCGCCGCCGGGACCACGGCGTCCACGTGACGGAGCTGACCGGGGACGTCCGGCGCACGCTCCTCGCCTCCCGGGCTGGGTTCCCCGACCGCCCCGACCGCCCCGACCGGGCCGGTCCGCCACCCGCACCGCCCTCACCGCGCCACGAGCGCCCGGAACCGAACGGAGCCGAGGTATGACGACCGATGCCACCAAGTCCGCCACCCGTCGCCTGGCCGACATCCCCTTCGCGGTCACCCCGATCGACACGATCAAGGCCGACCGGCCGATCGAGGACATCGACGCCCTGCTCGACCACCTGCACCAGGCGGCCCAGGTCGAGCTGTCCACGATCCCGATGTACCTGTACGCGGCCTACTCCATCGGGACCAAGGGCCACAGCCAGTGGGACCCGGGAATCTCCGCCCAGCGCACGATCATCAGCATCGCGATCGAGGAGATGCTGCACCTGTGCCTGGTGCGCAACCTGGCGGTCGCGCTCGGCGGAGCGGACCGGATCGTCTTCTACGACCCGGACTTCATCACCAAGTACCCGAGCAAGATGCTCCATCGGACTCCGCCGTTGACCCTTCACCTGGAGCGGTGCAGCAAGGACCTGATGACCCGGGTGTTCCTGCCGTTGGAACTGCCCGCCGAGAAGGGCGCCGAGCCGCAACCGGACGAGTACCACACGCTCGGCCAGTTCTACCGGGCGATCGAAGAGGGCCTCAAGCACCTGACCCAGGTCGACCCGGACGGCGTGTGGAAGTACGCGAAGGCAAACGCCCCCTGGCAGTACGAGAGCGCGTACTGGAACCACGACGGCGGCGGCGAACCCGTGGTCATCACCGACCTCGACACGGCCCAGACCGCCTTGAAGATCGTGATCGAGCAGGGCGAGGGCGTGGACCCGAAGAAGGCCACCGTCCCGATCGACCCCGTCAACCCGCGACCCGGCCTCGACGAGCTCTCGCACTACGCGAAGTTCAAGAGGATCGAACAGGGCATCGAGGTCATCGGGCAGGTCCGCGACGTCCCCGGCGATCCCCGGGCGAAGGACTTCTCCGGACCGGCCGGAGGCCTGGCCCTCCTCTTCAATGCCGCCTACTGCTACACCCTGGCCATGCTCGACAAGCTCTACGCCGTCCGGTCGAACCTCAACCCGAACCGCACGAGCACCCGTTACCACCTGGAACGCACCTTCATCGCCTCGATGAGCGGTGTGCTCTACCCCATCGCGGAACTCCTCATGACGACCCCGGGCAGCGACGACCCCGCCTGGGACGGAGCCTGTGCCGCTCCCACCTTCGAGTACTACGACTTCGCCGCGGAGCAGAAGGCCAAGGGGCACCGGACCATGAAGGAGCACCTGATCTGGCTCTGCGAGACCGCTGTCGTCGACTTCCCCGAACTCGGCGGTGACAACAGCGTCCACTGGCTCCTGAAGAACCTGCCCAGCGTGGACGACATCCCCTCGGATCCCCCCGCCAGCCGCCCGCGCCCGATGCCCAACTGACGGACCGCGACCGGCGCCCCGGCCCGTCCGCCCGCTCCGACGATCCGCGCAACGGGGGGTTGGCGGTGTCTTCGTGGCACATCCGGCGTTCGGGGTGTGCGGGCGGGCGGGCGGGCGCGGGCTACGTCAACGACTCGGAGCTCACCGGCAGGCGTCGCCCGTGGTGGTGCCGGAGAGGGATCCGGGCCAGTGGTTGGTGCGGCTCAGGTCGCAGATGCGGTCGGCGGTCCGGTCCGCGTCCGTGGGCCACAGCCGTGCTCCGTCGCTGGCGGCGGTGAGGAGCGTGCTCTGGTCGGGGCTGAAGGCGGCCGTGTGCACGGCTCTGGTGTGACCGACGAGCAGTGCCGTGACCTGCTGTGATGCCACGTCCCACAGGCACACCGTGCCGCTGGCGTCGGTGCTGGCCAGCGTGCGGCCGTCGGCGCTGAAGGCGACGGAGAAGACGGTGTTGATGTGGCCGGTCAGGGTGGCGACCGTCCGGCGCTGCGCCACGTCCCACAGGCGCACGGTGGCGTCGGAGCTGCCGGTGGCCAGGGTGCGGCCGTCGGGGGAGAAGGCCAGGGAAGCGATGGCGTTGGTGTTCTCCGACAGCACGGCGAGTGTGCGGTGCGTGGCCAGGTCCCACAGGCGCACCGTCCCGTCGTACCCGGCGGTGGCCAGGGTGCGGCCGTCGGGGGCGAAGACGGCCTTGGAGACCAGGCTGGTGTGCCCTTGGAGGACCGCTGTCGTCTGGTGGGTCGCCACGTCCCACAGACGCACGGTCGTGTCGAGGCTGCTGGTGGCCAGGGTGCGGCCGTCGGGGGAGAAGGCGACGCTCGACACCTGGTCGGTGTGGCCTTCGAGGGTGGCCACCGGGCGGCCTGACGCGGCGTCCCACAGGCGTGCCGTGCGGTCGGAGCTCGCGGCGGCCAGCAGGAGGCCGTCCGGGGAGAACGCCAGGTGCATGATGCCCTGGCTGTGCGCCGCGAAGGTCACGGCGGGGCGCAGCGGAGCGGTGGTCCACGAGGTGACGGAGCCGTCGGTGTGGCCGATGGCGAGGGTCCGGCCGTCGGGGGCGTAGGTGGCGACGGTCGCGAGGGTGTCCAGGTCGTTCGTCGCGCTGAAGGTGGCGGCGATCTGGCGGCTCCTGAGGTCCCACGTGTGGACGATGTTGTCGGTGGCGGTGGTGGCCAGCTCGTTGCCGTCGGGGGAGAGCGCCAGCGCGGGGGCGGATGTGTTGGTCTCGTGGAGGGTGGCGGTCAGTCGGCGCTCGGCCACGTCCCACAGGGCGACCGTGTTGTCCTGGCCGATCGTGGTCAGGGTGCGGCCGTCGGCGGTGAACGCGGCCTGGCTCACCTCCTGCGTGTGCCCGTTGAGGACGGCCGTGGTGTCGTGCGACGCCACGTCCCACAGCCGTACGGTGCGGTCGGCGCCGGCGCTGGCCAGGGTGCGGCCGTCGGGGCTGAAGGCGACGGTGCCGACGGCGCCGGTGTGGCCGGTCAGGGTGGCGAGCATGCGGTGGGTGGTGGTGTCCCACAGCTTCACGGTGTGGTCGGCGCCGCTGGTGGCCAGGGTGCGGCCGTCGGGCGCGTACGCCACCGCTCGTACGGAACCGGCGTGACCGGTGAGCGTCGTGAGGGCGCGCTGGGACGCCACGTCCCACAGCCGGGCGGTCTGGTCGTACCCGGCGGTGGCCAGGGTGTGTCCGTCGGGCGAGAACACCGCCGAGGAGACGGCGCCGGTGTGGCCGGTGAGGATGCCCGTCGTGCGGTCGGAGGCGACGTCCCACAGCCGTACGGTGCGGTCGGCGCCGGCGCTGGCCAGGGTGCGGCCGTCGGGGCTGAAGGCGACCGTGTTGACGATGCCGGTGTGGCCGGTCAGGGTGGCGAGCATGCGGTGGGTGGTGGTGTCCCACAGCTTCACGGTGTGGTCGGCGCTGCCGGTGGCCAGGGTGCGGCCGTCGGGCGCGTACGCCACCGCCGTCACGGTGCCGGTGTGACCGGTGAACTGGTTGGAGGAGTAGGCGGCGTAGGCGCTCAGCAGGCTGCCGCGGGCCTCGGTGGTGCGGGCCGTCCGGTAGCCCTCCAGCGCTACCAGCGCCGCGGCCTCGGGCTGCGTTTCGAGGAGTTGCCTGGACTGGGCGGCCCGTTCGCGGGAGACCGCGACGCGGCGCTGCGCGTCGGACTGCTCCCCCTGGACGAACGCGGTCACCGCCAGCACCAGGGAGAGCACGGTCAGGACGGCCAGCGCCACGACCGTCCGGCGCCGGCGACGGCCGCGCTGGCCGTCCGCCGCGGTGCTGGCGTCCAGGAAGGCGGACTCAAGCCGGTTGAGCGCCGCGCCGCGGGTACGGGACCAGCTCCAGGCGGTGGCGAGCTGTGCTCCCCGGTACAACGCGCCCGGGTCGCGCTGGAGTTCGTGCCAGGTCAGGGCGGCCTGGGTGAGCCGGCGGTGTGTCCGCAGGGCCTCGCGGTCGACGTCGAGCCAGTGGCGCAGCCGAGGCCAGGCGCGGATGACCGCTTCGTGGGCGACGTCGACGGTGCCGTCGGCCAGGACGATCAGGCGGGCGGCGGCGAGCCGGTGCAGGAGGTCGTCGACGGTCGCGGCGTCGGCGAGGCCGTCGAGTTCCTTCCGGGCCAGGCGGCGGCGGGTGTCCTCGGTGCCCTCGCCCGGGGCGGTGAGCCGGAGGAACAGCAGCCGCATGGCCTCCTGGTGGCCCGGCGGGAGAGCGGCGTACATGGCCTCGGCGGTCTGGGTGATGGCTCCCCGCATGCCGCCGGTGGCCCGGTAGTCGGCCAGCCGCAGGACGGTCCCACGGTGCCTGGTCCAGGTCTCGCGCATCGCGTGGGCCACCAGCGGCAGCGCGCCGGGCTGGCCGGTGGCCTCCGCGAGGACGGCCTCCAGCAGGTCGGGGTCCACCACGACGCCCGCTCGGGCCGCGGGTTCGACGACGATGTCCCGCAGCTCGGCCCGGGTGGGTGCGCCGACCGGCAGTTGGGCGCCGGAACGGAGGGCGGCGGCCAGGGCGGGGTGGGCGAGGCAGCGGTCGTAGAAGTCGGCGCGCACGTTGATGACGACCCGTACCCGGGCCTCGGCCGCGCCGGCCCCGGCCGCTCCGTCGCCGGCTGTGTGGTCGTCGGCCGTCCCGTCGACGGCCGTGCGGTCGCCGGCCGTCCAGGCCAGGCAGGCCAGGGCCGCCTCCCGCTCCCCGGCGTCCGCGCAGGTGGTGAAGAGCTCCTCGAACTGGTCGACGACGAGGACGACGCGCCGGTCGGCGGGCTGCGTGACCAGCCAGGTGTCCAGCGCGATCCCCAGGGCCGCGGGCTCGTCGGCCAGCGCGCGGGACAGTGCCTCCGCGTCACCGCCCGTCAGGGCGCAGACCGCCAGGGCCAGCGCCCGTAGCGGGTGGTCGCCGGGGACCAGCGGCGCGGTGTGCCAGGACTCGTCGAGCCGGGGGAGCAGCCCGGCCCGCAGCAGTGAGGACTTGCCGCTGCCGGAGGCGCCGACGACTGCCGTCAGCCGGTGGTCACCCACGTGCCGGACCAGGTGGCTCACCAGTTCCGACCGGCCGAAGAAGATGTCGGCGTCCCCCGTGCCGAACGCGGCCAGTCCCAGGTACGGGCAGTGAGCGGGGTCGCCCCCGTCCGCGCGGTCCTCATCGCCGTCCTGTGCCGTGGCGGCCGGCCCTTGGACGGCGCGGGAAGCCGCCAGCCAGCGGGCCTCCCACTCCGCCTTCTCTCCGCCGCACACCCGCGCGTAGGCGAGCACCACGGCCAGCGACGGCAGGCGCTCGCCCTTCGCCGCCTCCGCCAGCGTGCTGGCGGAGTAGTGCGACTCCTTCGCCAGCGCGCGGTAGCTCGGTGCGCCCGACCGGTCCCGCAACTGGCGAAGCTCCCAGGCGAGCCGCTCCACCGGACCGGCCTGCGGATCGACGAACCGCTCCGGTCTGCCCAGTCGGGCCTTGCGCTGTGTCCCGTTCGGCCGCGCGTCCACGTTCACCACCCCTGGCAGGCCTCTCCCGCCCCCTCACATCGTTGTCCGACTTGAATGTCCTGCCCAGAGGGCTCTTTCGGACAATGCGCCGCCGCTGCAGAGTTTCTGGCATCGGGGGGTTCGCCGGAACACCTCGTGGCGTTCGGGGGACGGCCCGGTGGCAGCCGCTCGCCACCGGGCCGAGCGCCTCAGGTGCCGCCGCGCAGGTGCCGCCGCTCAAGTCGGCACCTGCGCGGAGGACCCGTCGTCCGCGCGAAAGGCATCCGCCGGCTGCCGGCACACCTGTGACGCAGCTCACTGGAACTGCTTCGTGGTGGCCGGACAACCAGAGGTGTGGACTATTCGCTGCACGAACGGATCAGAGCCGGGGACCCGGGCGCCTTCCGGCAGTTGTTCCAGGAGCACTCGCACGCGGTTCTGGCACACGCCGTCCGGGTGAGTGGGGACCGCGCCGGTGCCGAGGACGTCATGGCGGTGGTCTTCCTGGAGGCCTGGCGGCTGCGGGACAAGCTCCGCGACGAGGGAACCACTCCTCGCCCGTGGTTGATGGGCATCACCGTCAACGTGCTGCGCAACCGGGCCAGGGCCGCCCGCCGGCATGCGGCCGCCCTCGCCCGCATGCCGCTCGCCGAACCCGCCCCGGACTTCGCCGACGAGTTGGTCGGCCGGCTCGCCGACCGCGATCAACTGCTCGCTGCCAAGGCGGCGCTGGAGAAACTGCGCCGCGGGGAGCGCGAGGTGTTCTCGCTGTGCGTGTGGGCGGGCCTCAGCTACCCCGAGGCCGCCGAGGCCCTCGGCATCCCGGTCGGCACCGTGCGCTCCAGGCTCTCCAGGGCCCGGACCCGGCTGCGTGCTCTGGCCGACAAGGAACTGCGGCAGGCCTCGAAAACTCGCCGGGAACCCCTGCGGGGGGTCGGACAAGTACAGGGTGGCCGGATGGTTCCGGCCCGGTCGAACAAGGAGTGGAACAGATGACCAGCACCCCGGAGTGGCAGCAGCCGCTTGAGGACGCGGAGCTGAGGCACCTGCTGCCGGCGGCCGGAGCACCGGCCGCCCCGCTCGGCCGACAGCGCCAGATCGAGGAGTTCCTGATGAACGAGATCACCCGTACCCCCGAAGCCGCAGTGCCGGTCCGCCCCGAGGCCAGGAGGCGTCGGCGGCTGCTGATCGCCGTGCCCACCACGGTGGCGGCCTTCGCCCTCGCCGCCACCGTGGCGGCCACCACGCTCGGCAGCCCGGGAACGACCCCCGCGCGCAGTGAGCGCGTCGCCGCGCCCGTCATCCAGGTCTCGGCGGGCGACACCGCGGGCCTGGCCGGCGCGGTGGAGCGGATCTCGCTGGCCGCCGCGGCCGCGCCGGACCTCGTCCTGCGGCCGGGGCAGTACGTCTACATCGAGAGCACCGTCTCCCACCCCACGGGTACCATCGACGCCGCCAGCGGCACCTCGAAGGTGTGGGTCGAGAAGCCCCACCAGCGGCAGGTCTGGCACTCGGCCGACGGCCGCACCGGCTGGCTCACCGAAGAGGGCAAGTCCCCGGAAGGCGGCAAGGCGCTCGAATCGGGCAGTGGTGCCTACCTGAACGCGCCCTCCTACGACTACGTGCGCACCCTGCCCACCGACCCGCAGGAACTGCTGCAGAAGATCTACGCCGAGACCAAGGGAAGCGGCAACGGGCCGGACCAGGAGGCGTTCGTCACCATCGCCGACCTGATCCGCGAGCAGGCCGTCCCCGGCAAGCTCGCCGCCGCGCTCTACCAGGCCGCGGCCCGCATCCCCGGCGTCGTCCTCCTCGACAGCGCCACCGACGCCGCCGGGCGCACCGGCATCGCCATCGCCCGGACCAACACCGCCACCGGCTCCCGCGACGAGATCATCTTCGACCGCAGCTCCTACGCCTTCCTGGGCGAGCGCAGCGTCCAGGTCACCGCGGCCTCCGGGGTCGAGCCCGGCACCGTCACCGCGAACACCGCCGTCCTCAAGCGCGCCGCCGCCGACGCCCCCGGCCGCCAGCCGGGCAACGCCCAGGCCTGATCGCACCCGCCCGTCGCCCCGCCCGTCGCTCCGGCCCCCGTTCTCGGGCCGGGGCGACGGGCGGAGCTGTGTGAGCAGACGGGCGGAGCTGCGTGAACAGCAGTTGACAGTGGACCCGGCCGGCTTCGGAACGTCACGCCCTAGCGGCGGGCGAGGCCGTCGATCATCAGGGAGACGGTGAAGTCGAAGCGGTCGTGGCCCGTGCCGGCGGTGAGTTCGGCGGCGTGGCGGGTGGTGTGGGGGAAGGTCTCGGCGGGCAGGGCGGTGAGGCGGCGCAGCAGCTCGTCGCGGTCGAGGACCCACGTGTCGTCGTCGTGTGCTGCTCGCTGGCGCACGATCGAGGTTTCGAGGCAGTAGGCGGCCACGTACAGCAGGAGCGCGTCGACGGCCCAGGCGGCGGCCTGTGGGGCGACGCCGCCGGCGAGCAGGATCGCCAGCATCCCTTCGCTGACGCGCATGGTTTCGAGGTCGGTGGGGGCCATGGCGAGCGCGGCGCGGGAGATCCCGGGGTAGTCCAGGTACTGGTCGCGGATCCGGGTGCAGACGCCGCGGATCTGGTCCCGCCAGGCCGCGGGGTCGGGCTCGGGCAGGGCGAGCGCGGCGCACAGCCGTCCGATGAGCAGCTCGTCGAGGTCGGCCTTGTTGACGACGTGGGCGTAGAGGGAGGCGGGTCCGGTGTCGAGGGCGCCGGCGAGGCGGCGCATGGTCAGTGCCTCGTAGCCCTCGGTGGCGATGACGCCCAGCGCGGTGTCGATGACCTGGTCCACGGTGATGGGGGCCTTGCGGCGTCGCGGCCTGGGGTCGGTTTCGGCGTCGGGGTTCGGCGGCTGGTGGCGTGCCGCGCGTCGCTCTCTCGGGTTCACCGGACCATCATAGCTTGACACGAACGCCGTTCGTTTATAGAACACTGTTCGTGACTAGGAATGTGAACCGGGATCCGCATCAGGATTCGAACCAGACCATGAACCAGACCATGAACCAGGACGTGGACGTGACCGTCGTCGGCGCCGGGCCGGTGGGCCTCGTGCTCGCCGCCGAACTGGCGCTCTCCGGGGCGACGGTGCAGGTGCTCGAACGGCTCGCCGAGCCGGACCGGTCGATGAAGGCGGGGGCGGTCAACGTCCCGACGGCCGAGGCGCTCGACCGCCGCGGCCTGCTGCCGGCCGCCGAACAGGTGCAGCGGGAGCAGCTCGAACGGGTCGGGTCGTTCGCCCGCGCGGTCGACCGGCCGCCCGGCGGTGGCCGGCCGGCGCGCGCACCCCGCTTCACCGGGCACTTCGCCGGGATGGTCCTCGACGCCGACCTCGTGGACTGGTCCGATACCGACCTCGCCGCGCACACCGCCGTCGACGGAGCCCGGATGGTGCCGCAGCGCGAGCTGGAGGCGCTGCTGGCCGGCCAGGTCGCGCGTCTGGGCGTGGCGGTGCGTCGCGGGGTGGAGGTCACCGCGTTCGAAGACACCGGCGACGGCGTGCTCGTCACCACCACCGCCGGTACGGTGCGCACCGGATGGCTGGTCGGGTGCGACGGCGGGCGCAGCACTGTGCGCCGCCTCGCGGGCATCGGCTTCCCCGGCACCGACCCCGAACTCACCGGACACCTGGCGGTCGTCGACATCGCCGACCCCACGGTGCTCGCGGATGGATGGGTGTGGTCGTCCAAGGGCGCCTACCGTTGCGGGCCGCAGCCCGGGCGGGTGGTCACCGTGGAGTTCGGCGGCGCCCCCGCCGACCGCTCCGCGCCGGTCACCCTTGAAGAGGTGCAGAGCAGCCTGCGCCGGGTCTCGGGCACCGACGTCACGCTCACCGCGCTGCGTGGCCCCGCGACCCGCTGGAGCGACAACGCCCGCCAGGCCGCGGCCTACCGCTCGGGGCGGGTGCTCCTGGCCGGCGACGCCGCGCACGTGCACTCGCCGTTCGGCGGCCAGGGGCTCAACCTCGGGGTCGGCGACGCGATGAACCTCGGCTGGAAGCTCGGCGCCGTGGTCGCCGGGTGGGCGCCCGAAGGGCTGCTCGACACCTACGACGCCGAGCGCCGCCCCCTCGGCGCCTGGGTACTGGACTGGACGAGGGCCCAGATCGGGGTGATGCGCGGGGACGCCAAGTCGGCCGCGCTCCGGGAGGTCGTCGCCGACCTGCTGGGCACCGGGGCGGGCGCGACCTACGCGGTCAAGAAGATCTCCGGGGTGACGCAGCGCGTCGACCTGCCCGGCGACCACCCGCTGGTCGGGCGGTACGCCCCCGACCTGTGGCTGGGGGACGGCTCCCGGCTGGTCGACCACGGCCACGGCGGCGGGTTCCTGCTGCTCGACCGCACGGCGGACGGCGCGTTCACCCGTCTCGCCGCGGGCTGGACCGGGCGGGTGAGCAGCGTGACCAGCGTGACCGACGACCACGCGACGCCGACCGGAGTCCTCGTCCGCCCGGATGGAGTGGTCGCCTGGGCCTGCGACACCACCGACACCGACACCGACACCGCCGATGCCGCCGCCGATGCCGCCGCCGGCCTCGAAGCCGCCCTGCACCGCTGGGCGGGCACGCCGTCCCCCTCGCCGGAGCCCGAGCCGGTGCGCTGAACCCCGGTGCGCGTCGACCTCGGCGGGTGTCCTGCCGCACGGCGTTGCCCCCCGCTCCGCGGGGGCGGCCGTTCAGCCGTGGTGCCGACTCCCCGCCCGCTCCCGCGGCGTCACCCCGGCGAGGGGCCGTGGGTGGTGGGCAGACCTTCGGCGAGGGTGGCGGCCAGTTCGGCCAGCATCTCGCCGGGGCCGGGCCGGTCCTGGTGCCAGGCCGCGACGGTGGTGAGGGTGAGCTCGCCGCCTTCGATGGCGAGGGTCACGACGGGCTCGCCGGTGAAGGCCTTGCCCGTGGTGCCACCGCCCAGGGCGATGAGGGTGAAAGCCTGGCCCGCGGCGACCAGGTGGGCCAGGCCGCCGAAGTTGTCCCCTTCGAGCCTGATGCGCTTGCGGACCGCGACCCGGTTCAGGGCGTCGTCCAGTCTGCGGTAGATCTCCGGTGCGGCGTCGTAGCCGATCGAGGCGAACGGCAGGTGCGCGAGCTCTTCCAGCCGGACGGTCGTGCGGGCGTCGAAGCCGGTCCCGCGTCCGACCACCACGGCCACCGGGGCCGTCTCCAGGTCGAGGGTGCGGATGCCGGGGCCGGTGACGGGGCCGTGGAGGAAGCCCATGTCGATCTCGCCGGTGAGCAGGGAGCGCACCAGGGGCTCGGTGCTGGCGGGGCGCAGCCGCAGGAGGAGATCGGGGTGCCGGGCCGCGACGGTGTTCAGGAAGCCGGTCCGCAGTTCGGTGGACACATCGGGTGCGATGCCGATGACGACGGTGCGCGCGGTGTTGCCGGCCGCCGTGCGGACGAGGCCGGGGAGGGCGTCGAACCGTCGGATCGTGTCGCGGGCCGCCGGTAGCAGCGTCTCGCCGGCGGGGGTGAGTTCGACCTTGTGGTGGGTGCGGACGAACAGGGGGGTGGCGAGTTCGCGTTCCAGGTCCCTGATGCGCTGGCTCAGCGGGGAGGTCGCCATGTGCAGGCGCGCGGCGGCGCGGGTGAAGTTCAACTCCTCGGCGACGGCCACGAAGTACCGCAGGTGCAGCATGTCCACCGCCACAACATACGCCCGTCTTCCACGTGACCGGTGCGGTCACGTGCGCGTGCGGGGATTGGTCGTGGCCGCCGGGGACGGTCGCCTCCTAACGTCGGACGGGAAGGGCTCACCCCATCGAGGGAAGGTGTTGACCATGAGCGGCCGACCCGTTCGCATCGCCAACTTCTCCGGCTACCTGGGAGACCGGTACACCGCCATCGACGAGGCCGTGGCCGGTGACCCGGTCGACGTGCTGGTCGGTGACTACCTGGCGGAGATCACCCTCGCCGGCCTGTCGGCGCAGTACCAGGAGGATCCGGCGCGGGGCTACGTCGAGTACTTCCTCGACCAGCTGCGGCCGCACCTGGCCACGCTGGCCCGGCGGCGGGTCAAGGTGGTGACCAACGCGGGCGGTTTCCGGCCCGCCGCCCTGGCCGAGGCCGTGCGCGCGGCGGCCGCCCGGGCGGGCGCCGAGGTCTCGGTGGCCCACGTCGAGGGCGACGACCTGCTGCCCCGGCTGCCCGAACTGGCGCGGGCAGGGCACCGGTTGGAGCACCTCGACACCGGCCGGCCGCTGGCGTCGTGGGGCGCGGAGCCCGTGTCTGCCAACGCCTACCTCGGCGGTTGGGGCATCGCGCGGGCGCTGGCCGAGGGCGCGGACATCGTCGTGTGCGGCCGGGTCACGGACGCGTCCCTGGCCCTGGGCCCGGCGGCGTGGTGGCACGGCTGGGACGGCACGGACTGGGACCGGCTGGCCGGTGCGGTCGTCGCCGGGCACATCATCGAATGCGGCCCGCAGGCCGTCGGCGGCAACTTCTCCGGCTTCACCCGCATCCCGGGCATGCTCACCCCCGGCTTCCCGATCGCCGAGATCGCCGAGGACGGCACCAGCGTGATCACCAAGCACCGGCGGGACGGCGGGGCCGTCACGGTCGACACCGTCACCGCCCAGCTCGTGTACGAGATCCAGGGGCCGCGCTACCTCAATCCCGACGTCACCGTCCACCTGGACGGCGTCCGGCTCCATCCGGCCGGTCCCGACCGGGTCCGGGTGTCCGGGGCGGCGGGTTCGCCTCCGTCGCCGACGACCAAGGTCGCGCTCTTCGCGCCCATCGGCCACACGGTCGTGAACACCGTCTACGTGACCGCGCCCGAGGTCGAGGAGAAGGTGGACCTGCTGCGCGCCCAGATCGGCAGGGACCTGCCCGCGGGCGTGGACGAGCTGGACATCACCAGGATCGGGACCGCGGCCACCGACCCCGAGACGCAGTGGGACGCGACGGTCGCGCTGCGGGTCATGGCCGCCGCCCGCGAGCGCGAGCCGCTGGAGCGCCTCGACCTCGCGGGCCGGCTGGGCAGCCTGTACCTGCAGAGCATCCCGGGCTTCTTCCTGGACGGCCAGGCCGTCCCGCAGACCAGCCCGAAACCCAGGATCGACTACTGGCCCGCCCTGCTGGACATCACCGCCGTGGCCCACCGGGTGGTCCTCGCCGAAGGCCGCACCCTCGACATCGCACCCCCCTCCCGGACGGCGACGGTCCGTCAGCCCGTCCACCCCGAGCCCGAGGAAGCCGTAGAGGAAGCCGTCGAGGAAGCCGTGGAGGCCACCCGGGTGCGCCGCGTGCCGCTGGGCACGGTCACCTACGCCCGCAGCGGCGACAAGGGCGGCAACAGCAACGTGGGGATCTGGGCCCACGACCCCGCCGTGTGGCCGTGGCTGCGCCGGACGCTGACCACGGCGCAGCTGCGGCGCCTGCTGCCGGAGGCGAAGGACCTCGACGTGGTCCGCCACGAGTTCGAGCACCTGCGCGCCGTGCACTTCGTCCTGCGCGGACTGCTGGGAACCGGTGGGTCGTCCAATCTGCGGGTCGACCAGGTCGGCAAGGCGGTCGGCGAATACCTGCGCGCCAAGCACGTCCTGGTCCCCGAAGCGCTGCTGACCGGCGCGGAGGGCCCCGATGACGCTCACTGACCAACTCGCCGAAGCGGTCGCCGACCCGCTGACCCACGACGCCTTCGACCCGCACGCCCACCTCGCCCAGGTCCTGGCCGGGATCGGGATGAGCCCCGCCGACACCGGGGGTGCCATCGCCTTCCACGGCGCGGACCCGGTGGTGCCCAGCACCCTGCGCCTCGGGGCCGCCTCCGCCATCGCGCTGGCCGCCAAGTCCGCCGCCATCGCCAAGCTCTGGCGGCTGCGCGGCGGTTCCGGACAGGACATCGCGGTGGACCTGCGGGTCACCCCGCACCGGCTCTGCCCCTTCTACGAGCGCAGATGGGAACTGCTGAACGGCCACCCGCCCACCGCCTCGTCGAACCCCTCCCAGGCCCTGGGATTCCGCTTCTACCGCACGGCGGACGACCGTTGGGTCATGCCCCTCAACCCCTACCCCAAGATCAAGATCGCCGCCCAGCGGCTGCTCGACGTCCCGGACGACCCCGACCGCGTGGCCGCCGCCATCGCCCGCCGCGACGCGCGCGAGCTGGAGGAAGCCGCCGGGGCGGCCGGAGTGGTCCTGCCGATGCTGCGCACCACCGGCGAACTGCTCGCCGAGCGGCACTACCGCGACGTCCTCGCCGACCTTCCGCTGATCGAGATCACCAAGATCGCCGACAGCGAGCCCGAGCCGTTCCCCCACGGCGCCGACCAGCCCCTGTCCGGGACGCGCGCGCTCGGCATGGGCCACGTGATCGCCGGCGCCGGCCTCGGCCGGGCCCTCGCCCTGCACGGCGCCGACGTCCTCAACCTCTGGCGCCCGGACGAGTTCGAACACGACCTCACCTACGCCAGCGCCAACGTCGGCGTACGGTCGGCCACCGTGGACCCCTACCAGGGCGAAGGCGCCCGGCGGATCAGAGAACTGCTCGCCTCGGCCGACGTCTTCTACGCCAACCGCAGGCCGGGATACCTGGAACGGATCGGCCTCACCGCGCAGGAGGCCGCGCACCTGCGCCCCGGCATCGTCCACGCCACCGCCTCGCTCAACGGTGAACGAGGCCCCTGGGCGGAGCGCGTGGGCTTCGACCAGAGCGCCGGAAGCCTGACCGGCATGATGCTGCTGGAAGGCGGCGGCCAACGCCCCGCACTGCCGCCGATCCTCGTGGTCAACGACTACATCGTCTCCTGGCTGATGGCCGCCGGCGTCGTCGAGGCCCTGACCCGCCGGGCCACCCACGGCGGCAGCTACCGGGTCCACGTCTCGCTGACCCGCGCCGCCCTGTGGATCCTCGCCATGGGGGTGTTCGACCACGCCTATGCCCACGAGGCCGCCGGACACGGCGAGCAGCACGCCTACCTGCCCCCACGGACCTTCACCGCCGACACCCCGCTGGGCCGCTACCAGGGCGTCACCGACCAGGTGGCCATGTCCCGCACCCCCGGCCGGTACCGCACCGTCCTCGTGCCCCGGGGCTCCTGCCGCCCGCAATGGGAGCGGTGACGCCGCGACCCCGGGCCGGTCAGGGGGAGTCCGGCCCGGGGATGCGGACGCCGGCGGAGCGGAGCTCGGTCTCGACCAGTGCGACCAGCCGGGCCCCGCCCGATCCCTGTTCTTCGCCGTGGTGGGCGATCAGCTGGTACCGGCGCGCGGCTTCGGCGCGGGCTTGGAGGCCGGTCACGATCTTCAGCTGGGCGGGGTTGGCGAGGAAGTGGTCGGCCGCGGCGGTCGCGAGTTCGGCGATGCGCGGGTCGTCCGGCTCCCAGGCCGCGGCTTCGGCGCCGCGCTTGAGCAAGGCGACGAACCGGCTGTCCAGCAGGGCGTGTTCGACATGGGTGAGGTAGTCGTCGAAGCCTTCCGGGACCAGGGCCCTGGCCAGCACCCAGCCCTCCCTGGTGGCCGCCGCCTCGTCCGGGGTGAAGCCGAGGCCGGCCATCCGCTCCAGCAGTGCCACGGCGCGGTCGGGCAGCAGCGCCCGGTCGCCGTCGGCGAGCCGGTGCAGCATGTCGCGCCGTGCGGTCAACTCCTCGATCCGTTCGGTGAGTTGACGTTCGACGTCGGCGAGCTTGGCGGTGAACAGCGCGGCGTCGGCGTCGAGCAGGGGCCCGGTCTCGGCCAGCGGCACCCCGGCGGCGGCCAGCGTCCGGACCTGCACCAGCCGCAACAGGTCGGCCGATCCGTACCGCCGGTATCCGGAGCTGTCGCGTTCCGGCTCCTCGGCCAGGCCGAGCTTGTGGTAGTGCCGCACCGTCTTCACCGTGACGCCGACGAACGCCGCCGCCTGCCCGATCGTGACTCCGTTCATCCGCCAATCCTGCCTCGGGTTCGAACTCGGTGGCTACGCGCAGCACATCAGTCCGTCGGCCGGGCCGGATCGGCCTGCCCGCCGCGGAACACCTCGCCGACGAGCCTGTGCATCGCCTGCTGGAACGCCCCGCCGACGGACAGGCCGGCGTCGTCCACGCAGTTCAGCGCGGCGGTCAGGGTCCTGCTGCCGTCGGGCGTGCCGTACATCAGCGCCGCGTGGCCCACGGCGGCGCCGTTGTGGGAGATGACGGTGGCGCCGTCGTCCGTCGTCACCACGAACACGCCCAGGCCGTAGTCCATGTTCGGGATGCCCGTCGGGTGCGGGGTACACATCTCGGCCAGCAGCGGGGGCGGCAGGAGCCTGCCGCCCAGGAGCGCGGAGATGAACGTGTGGAGGTCCCGGGTGGTGGAGATCATGTCGCCGCCGCTGGAGATCCAGGAGGGGTTCTGGCGGGTGATGTCGACCGTCCTCTGCTCGCCGGCGTCCTCGTACCGGTAGTAGGCGTGGGCGTGCGGCTCGGGGATCTCCGGCGAGGTGCCCGGCACCACGGTGCCCGACAGTCCGAGCGGCCCCAGGACCAGCCGCCGCATCTCCTCGGCGACCGGGCGGCCGGTGACCTTCTCGATCAGCAGCCGGGCCAGCACGTAGTTGGTGTTGGAGTAGCTCCAGCCCGCCCCCGGCTCGAACCGCGCCGGCCTGGACAGCGCCAGCCGTACCAGCTCCTGCGGCCGGTAGGTCTTGAACCGGTTGTCCATCCACTCGCTGCCCGTGGTGCCGTAGGGGATGGGGATGCCCGGCGCGACCGTCCCGTCGGCGTAGACCTCGCCGGTGTGGTTGAACACCCCGCTGGTGTGCTGCAACAGCATCCGCACCGTGATCCGCCCGTCCAGCCCGAACTCGGGCAGGTAGTGCGCCGCGGGGGTGTCCAGCCCGATCTTGCCCTCGGCCACCAGTTGCAGCACCAGGGTCGCGGTGAAGGTCTTGGTGCTGCTGCCGATCCGGACCCGCCCGTCCGTCGGCGGCTTCGCGGCCCCGCCCAGTTCGGCCGCCCCGGCGCTGCCGACCCACGCGCCCCGCTCGTCGTGCACGCGCAGCGACACCCCGGTGAAACCGGAGTCGACGATCTCCTCGATCGCCTTCCGCAGTTCCGGGCGGTCCTGTCCGGCGGAGTCGGGGGCGACGGTCCGCAGGGTGCTCTCGTCCTGGCCGGAAGGGCCGGAAGGGCCGGAAAGGGGGAGTGGCATGGTGGTGTGCTCCTTCACATCGGTGACGCCCGGGTCGGCGTCGTGCCGTTGCGAGGAGCTTGAGCCCTGACCCAAGGTCAACCTCAATGGTGATCTCGCTCACAGGCGAGTGGGGGCAAGCCCCGGCGGGCAGGCGCCCCCGCCGCTCGGCAGTCTCCACGCCACCCGCCACCGGGAGGCCGCCACGGACCAGTGGCAGCCCGGCAGTTCTCGATGAGAGAAGTGGCGAGAACCGCGGGTTTCCGCGTGGTGCCCGCCGCCACCGGGGCGCACCGCCGCGCGTCGCCCGTGACGGCGGCCGCCGCTTCGGGTACGACGGGTCCACGGCCGTGAAACGCGCACGCCACCGGTGCGACGTTCCCGGCCGCACACACGCCCGCCTCCCCCACTGAACGAGCCGAGGGCCGGCCGTCACCCTCGCGGCGGATCAGTGGTTCCGAGCCGCCTTGACCAGGCTGCGGTCGGGTCCGGATGGTCCGGATTCCCGTGCGCCGGCCGGCCGCGTACGGCAGGTGACGGCCGTCATGTGCCCCGGGTCGTCCCGGATTCGCTCCGGCGATCGGCCGGCAGGAGGCCGCTGCCCGGGGCGAGGACGGTGGACAGTCGTCGTGTCCCGCGTCCTTGGTGCCGGGCCAGCTCGCGGAACAGGATTTCCACGGCCCCGTTCCGGGGACCGGTCGGAGCGAGGCGACACCATCGGACCAGGTGCCGACAGGTCAGGTCGAAGACCCCGTCGTGGTCCAGGCTGTGGCGGATCAGTTCGACGACCGGCTGCATGCACTCGCCCTCGGCGAGGATTTCACGGTGGAACCAGGACGCCTCGGTGAGGAGATCCGCCAGGAGATGCGGAAAGAGGCGCAGGGCCAATTCGGCGGCGGCCTCGCTCTGCCGCAGCCAGCTCGACAGGTGCCGCACAACCGTCGGCTGGCTGCCCGAGGTGAACAGGCTCACCACGGAGGGCCGGACGGCGCGTTGGACCAGCAGGCTCGGTTCACCGCCGGGCCCTTGGGCGACCCGGAGGAGTAACTCCATGGCACGATCCGGTCGAGAGCGTCCGAAGGAGGTGCCGCAGACGTGGGCCACGGTGCCGCGAAGTCGCGGGTCATGGCTCCAGCTCAACTGGTTCAGAAAGGACTCGACTCGTCCTGCCAGAGCCGGATCGGTGGCCGCTGCACTCAGGGCATGGGCCGCGATCGCCCGGTCGGCGCCGCGTCCCGACACGGCGAGGACCTCGATCCGCCGGAACGTCCGGGAGCCGACGCCGCAACCCGCGGCCAGGCCCAGGGCGCGGCCGGCCGCCGCGGTCAGTTCAGCAGTGTCGGCGACGTGTTCGAGCCATGTGGTCAGCGCCGCGGCGAGGTCGCTGTACTCGCGCCAGACATGTCGTAGGACCGCTTCCGCCTGCCGGTGTCGCGTGAATCGCACCGGCTCCAGCCTCTGGGGGTGAGGTGGCCCGGTACGGATCTCCGGCGGCGTTCGCTCCGCGCGGACGATGTGCAGCAGCTCTTCCCACGGCCACGCGAGGACGAATCGAGGATTGGCGCAGAGCTGTGGGCTTCCGTCATCGCCGTTCCCGGGTGCGGTCCGAAGAGTGCCGCCGACGATGCCGAGGAGCCGTTCTGCCTGTTCCTGGACGACCCGGTGGTCGAGGCCCTCGAAGACGCAGACGGCCAGCAGGAACGCCAAGGCGTGCGGGTTCGCGCGCAACTCGGCGACGAGGCGCGGAGCTTCGCTGTCGGCGAGGAGGACCAGTCGCTCCTGCAGGCTGTCGAGTGTCAGGGACTTCCCGGCCGAGGTGGCCACCGCCGTCGCCAACTCGGCGACTTCGGCGGGCACCAGTTCCGGGACGAGCAGTGCGTCCAGCAGACCGGGCGCCAGGCCTCCGAGCAGCCGGTCGCGTTCGTTCGGGTCCGGTACCGCGGCCGCGAAGCGGGCCGCGAACACGACTTCGGGGATTGGTGGTTGGTGTCTCAGCGGACTGACGTGGAGCTGGTGTTCCAGAGCCCGGACGAGTTCGGGGCTGTCGGGTGCGACGATCACCAGGTAGGCGTCGGCGCTGTCCAGCGACTGCTGGAGATGGTGCACGGTGCTGAGCCTCAAGGGGCGCGGGGCCTGCCGGTCGTCCAGCAGGTAGCCGCCGGCCGCTCCTCGGCGGGGCCGCCACGACGACAGGTCCGTATCGCCGTCGACGGCCCACAGCGTGCTGCCCGGCCGACTGCGGCGGAGAAGCAGGCGGAGCAGCAGATTGACGGCCGCGGTGCGCCGTCCTGTCCCCGGCCGCCCGGCGAGGAAGAACAGCCGCGCTCCAGGTGAGGCCAGGGCGCCGGCGAACCAGTCCGGTTCCGCGAAGCCCGATTGCGCATCGGCGAGTTCCGCCGGTGGGATCGGGCCGCTGTGGACGTGTCCGTGACGGTCCTCATGATGAGCCGCATGGTCGTTGAGGATGCGCTGGTCGCCGTGTACCGCACCGGTGTTGATGTTTCCGTGTGGCGCGTAGATGACCGGGCCGGTCCGATCGCCGGTTCTCAGGAAGTCGGCCAGGTCCTCGGACGAGGTACCGGTGCCGGCACCGCACTCCTCGTCTGCCGTCTCGTCGGGAGGTGCGTCCGGGTGGTTGGCCATGGCAGGACGCTAGCGGGTTTCGAGGCGGCGATGGGTAAACGCCTGGATTCGATAGTGATGATCAACAAGACTGGTATACAGGGAAGTTGGCAGCTCGAAAGTCGTCCGTGCGGTCGCTCTGGACCGCTGCGGTGAAGGGAGGAAGGGTGATGAAGAGTGCACGGGTGGGTGGGCAGTCGGGAGCGGTGACCGTGCTGACGACCCTACCGGTGATGTACCAGGCACTTCTGCGCCAGCTGGATGGGGTGGAGCGATGGCCGGTCGGGGAAAGGAAGTTCGTGGCGTGCGGCCGGCTGACCGGGAGTTCGTGGCGGGTCGCGTCCGTCCTCGTCAGCGGGTACGACCGGGCCGCTGCGGTGATTGCCGAACGTGTCGGTGAAACCGAACCCGCCGTGCTGTTCTTCGTCGATGTCGTGAACTGCCTGGAGGACGACATCGCGCTCGGCGACGTCGTGGTCGCCACCGAGGTGCATCACGAACTGGCGGGCCCGTACTCCGAGGGGCTCGGCGGCTCTCCACGGCCGTGGCAGCCACCGGTGTCCCTGGTTCAGGATGCCTCGGCAGCTCTCGCCGACGGGCGATGGCGCGACCGGATCGCTCCGGGGGTGCTCCTGACCGGGAGACCGGCCGTCCACTTCAAGCCGATCGTTTCCGGAGGTGTTCCGGTCGACGTGACGGCCGGGGAGGTGGCCGGGGAGGTGGCCGAACGGTTGAGCAACGACCACCAGGACGCGGTGGCGGTCGACGACGGGAGCGCAGGGTCCGCAGTGGTGTACCTTCGCCGTGCTCGCCAGGCGTTGGTGGTGTGCGGGGTGGACGGTCGTGCGCAGGACGCCGGACAGGCCATCGACGCCGACGGATCGCGATCGAGAGCGGCGGCTTCTGCTGCCGCCGCGGTGTCGTCCGTGATCGCCGGCCTCCCCCTGAGGCAGTCGGCCGGTCCAGGTGGCGGCACGTTCGCCACCACGTTCGCCACAGCACGGGAGCGACCTGCCGGCAGGACCGGCGGTGATCGCCGCTACGGCGGTGACCACTACGAGTTCAACGGAGTCTTCACGGGCTCGACGGTGACGGGCAGACAAGCAGGTTGCCGTGCGGAGCGGCCCCACTCGGGTGGTGATCGTTGAGGAATCTGTTCCAGGTCCAGGCCGAACGGCTGTGCCGGGTCCGGGCGGGCAGTGATCCGGTCGAGGACTTGTTTCCGCTCGGGTACGACGGCTTCCTGGACGAGGAGGCGGGATATCGGCCGGTGGACGGACAGGTGCTCCCGGGGGCCCTGCTGAGGCCGGAGGAAGTGGCGGGAGCCGGGGTCATGGTGTTGCTGGGCGAGCCCGGCGGCGGGAAGACGACGGTGCTGCGGCGTCTGGTCGAGGACTTGACACCGCTGGACCCGGCGAATCCGGAGACCTCGGACAGCTACGTCTGGGTCGACGGCTCCGAGCTGACCGAGTACTCCTACCAGCAGCTGATCGGACGGTTTCTGGACGGCCTGCCCCGCAAGCCCCGGCGGAGCGGGGACACCACGGCGTCGGAGCCGCCGCAGGCGGCATCGGGTGCGGCAGCTGCCCGCCGCGTGACCATCGTGCTGGACCAGCTGGACGAGAGCCCCCGGCTGCTCCCCCTGCACGGCGCCCTGGCGAGGTCGCTGAACGGCAGGGACACCACGGGCCTGCGGATGCTGCTGGCCTGCCGAACCGCCGACTGGCCCCCGCGGCTGACCGACGTACTCACCGAACACTTCAGCGACTGCCTGTTCGTCGACCTCGCGCCACTGTCCCGTGCCGAGGCCGTGCGCCTGGTCGACAGCACCGGTACGGACGGCGAGGGCCTCGTGACCGCCGCGGTGTCGGTCGGCGCGGGCGCCCTGGCCAGCGCGCCGCTGACGCTGGAACTGCTCGTTCGTTCCTGCCGGGAGAACGACGGCCTGAGCGGTGATCCCCACGGGCTCTTCGCGAGCGGTGCCCGGCTGCTGGCCGCCGAACACGATCCCGGACGCAACACCCCGGGCCCACCGCAGACGTTGCCCAGGCAGCGCGTGGAGATCGCCGGCCGGATCGCCGCCCGGATGCTGCTGTCGGGACGACGGACGCTCTGGCACGAGCCCGCGCACCGCGATCAGCGGCACCGGCTCGACCTGGAGATCGACGACGTGGCCGGGGGAGAGGAGGAGACCGCGCCGGGAGACCGCTTCCACGTCACCCCGCCGGCGGTGCGCGAGGTGCTTCACACCGCCCTGTTCACCGCGACCAACCGTGAACGCAGCGCGTTCCGGCATTCGTCGCTGTCGGCCTATCTCGCCGCCTCGTACCTGGTTCGTCGACGGTTGACGCGCCGGCAGCTGAAGGCGCTCTTCCTGGTCGACATCCCGGGGGCGAGCGCGGCCCGCATCCCTCCGCCCCTGCGTGAGACGGCGGCCTGGCTGGTCGCCCTCGATCCGGAGCACGTCGGATGGCTGGCCGACGCGGATCCCGAGAGCGTGACCGTCCACAGCTCGCTGGTGCGGTCCGACGCGATGCGCGAGTTGATCGTCGCCCGGCTCCTGGAGGACGCGGCCGAGGTGGAGTTGAGCCCCAACCGGTGGCAGCTCACCCGCTGGAGCCTGCTCCACCCACGGGTGGGGGAGCAACTCGGTGCGGCCCTGGTGGGCGACCCGACCGCGCTGGACGACGACTGGCCGATGCGGGCGCGGGTACGGGTGGCTCTACAGCTCGCCCGGGGCTGCGCCGAGCCCGCCCTGGTGGCCCCGCTGCTCGCCCTGTGCCGAGACGACCGCTGGCCGGCGACCGAGCGCAGGCTCGCCATGAGCGCGGCGTTCGCCTGCGCCCCCGAGACGGCCGCGAACGAACTGCGGCCCCTGCTCTGCTCCCTGGAGGACGACGAGTACGCCGCTCGCGTCGATCCGGACGATGAGCTCCGAGGCGTCCTGCTGACCGGGCTCTGGCCCGGTCATCTCGACCTCGCGACGGTGCTGAGGGTGCTGCGACCGCCGCGGAACACCCATCTGTACGGCAGCTATCGCGCGTTCCTCCGAGTTCTGGTGGCCGACTGCGACGAGGAGCAGGCGGCCGGTCTGCTGGGCCGGCTGGTCGCCCGGGACTCCGGGTTCCCCGGTTCGGACGATCCGGCGGTGGAGCAGTTCGTCGACGCGGTCGTCGATCGCGTGCTGAGCTCCGAGCGCGCCGCGGCGCTCTATCCGCAGGCGGCGGTGATCGTCGCCGGGCGCCTCCGGCGGCATGCGCGGGTTTCCTGTCCGAGCGGCATGGACGACACCGGGCCGGGCGCCTGCGATGCCGCTGCGGCCCGGTCCGGTCGGTTGGCGTTCGTGGACGCGCTGGTCAGGGAGAGCCTCAGCGACGGCCAATCGTCCGTGGCGGTGCTGTGGGAGCTCACCCGCCTGCGGTGGGCGGCACCGGATCGTCGCTCCCTGTGCAGTCTGGCGAAGGCGGAGGACTTCGGGTGGGTCCTGGACCAGGGGGATCGGGCAGTGCGGGCCGGCGAGCCGGAGATCGCGGAAGCCTACGTGACCCTCGCGTTCCATCTCTACCGCCACGACGACCAGGAGGCTTTCGAACTCCTCTGGGAGCGGCGGGAGGATCCGACCTGGGCGCGGTTGAGGTGGATCTTCGAGGGAGTTCCGCTGGAGATGGCGAACTTCCTGCGCATGCATTCCGAAGCCGAACGGAATGCGTCCGAGGCGGCCGGCGCATCCGCCGAACTGTCCGGTTTTCAGCATGCGGCCCTCGCCGGTGCCCGAAACGGTGACACCGACAGCTTCTGGAAATTGCTGTGGAACCTCCAAGTGCCTCTCGAGGGCGGCAGGACCAAGGCGTGCGACAGCGGTGACATCAAGGACTGGCCGGGCGCCGCGTTGTTCTCCGCCGAGCAGCTGGCCGTGCTTCCGGACTGCGCGCTGCACTACCTCCGGGCCGAGCACGACCACCGTGATTCCTGGCTCGGGACGGACAAGCAGGACCTGCGAGCCTGGGCGGGCCATCAGTCGCTCGTCCTCCTGCACCGGGTCGGCCGAATCGGCGAGGTTCCCGAACACATCTGGCCGCGTTGGACAGCGGCAGTCGCGTGCAGTCCGCCGACTGCGCCCGAGGGGGTGCTTCGTGAGGTGCAGGCGGCGCTGCTGCGCCTCGCCGCAGAGCACGCGCCGGACGATTTCGCGGAAACCGTCGAACGATGTGTCCGAGCAGACCTGGAGCACGGGCGGCACCCTTGCAACCTGCGACTCCTGGAACCGCAGTGGTCCGCGCCGCTGGCACTCGTGATGGAGGGCCTGGCCCGGTCAGTGGCCGAGGAGATCGGGCAGGCAGCGGGTGACGACAGGGCGATCCTGGACACCTGGTCGGTATTGCTCGAAGCCTTGCTGCCGGTGGGAAGCGAGCCGGCACACGCTCTCGTGGCCGAGGTGCTGAAGGGGGTGGCGGACTTCCAGGAGCCCGTCCGAGCGGAGCTGGCGGTAAGGGCGGCCAAGGCGCTGCTGACCACGGACTCTCCCGGGGCGTGGCCGCGCCTTCGGACGCTGACCGGTAGATCGGAGTCGTTCAGCCGCGGCCTGGCGGAGGCCTGTACCGCGGAGGCGGCGCGGCAGCGGATCGAAGCACCGCTGGCCGAGGCCGAACTGGCCGAGCTCTACCGCTGGCTGCACTCCTTGTCCGCCGCCGCCGAAACCGCCTACCCCGTGGGAGGCAATTTCGTCGATGCTGCGCAGCAGGTCGTGGAGTGGCGGGAAGCCATCCCCCGGACGCTGACTCGCAGATGCACCCCGGAAGCGCTCCGTGTCCTCAAGTCACTGGTCGCGGAATTCCCTTGGCGACTGGGTCTGAAGTCCGCGCTCGTCGCCGCACAGAACGGCTATGCCGCGGCCGGATGGTCGGGAGTTCCCCTCGACGAACTGGTCGGCATCCTGTCGTTCCCCGAACAGGGGGGAACGATCGTCCTGGGGGACCACTACGAGTTCAACGGTCATTACATCGACACGAATGTCATCGGACAGCTGAACGGAGGGTCCGAACTCCCTTCGTCCGAGGACGGGTTCGCTCGCCCGATCGGCCTCGATCGCGAGGCTGCCGCCGCCGCGCGCCACGTTCGGCGGGCGGCCTCCGGCGACGACCCGCCGAGTGGGCCGGCCAGGAGGGACGCGCTCCTCGCCGGCCTGTCCGCCAGCCGGGGACGGCTGGTGACGCGCTGGATCGCCGTGGGGCTGGCACCCGAACAGGCGGAGGAACTGGCCGACGACGGTGCCGTCGGCGTGTGCCGGGAGTTCGGGCGATTCCACAGCGGACGCAGGATCGCCGTTCTGACGGGCGACTTCGGCTCGGGGAAGACCGTTGCCCTGGAACGCGAGTACCGGACGTCGGCGCTGCGGGCCATCGACGACCTCCGCGCGCCGCTGCCGGTCCACCTCACCGTGAAGTCGAGTGGGCCCGACCTGCTGCGAGCGCTCGACGAACAGCTTGCGCGGTTCCCCGGCGACCACGACCAGGTGACGGTCTTCCTCGACGGCCTGGACGAGTTCGGTGCCGGGCGCTCGGCGGAGATCCTCGACGACCTCCGGGCCTGGGTCTACAGCGCGTCCGGCCGGAAGGTCCTGGCCACCAGCCGCCCCGACAGCCTCCTTCAGAGCGCTGACTGTCTCACCCTGCCCGCACTCTCGGACACCGAACTCCGCGACCTCCTCGACAGGGTGGGGGCACCACGGGCGCTGGCGTGGCACTCCAACCCCGAGATCCGCGACGCACTGCACCGGCCGCTCTTCGCGCTGATCGCCGCCGACTGCCGGAAGGCCGGCTCCGATGTACCCCACTCACGAGGGGAGTTCCTCGCCGCCCTCGTCGAACGGGCGCTCGCGCGGGCCCCCGGGCTCGGTGACGACACGTACACCCTGCTCGGCCGGCTCGGCCGGCTCACCCTGGACTCCGGTGGCGCCGTCCCGGCAGGCGAGGCCGGGACCAGGGAGGAACAGCTCCGACTCGTCCGGACCAGGCTGGTCGTCCACCGGCAGCGCACGCTCACCTTCGCCCTCCCGGTGCTGGGACAGTACTTCGGAGGCCAGTACGTCCTGGACAACGGACTGCCGGAGCTCGTGGAGTTCTCCCCACAGCGCCGGGACCGGTGGCGGGACGCTCTGACCTTCGTCGTCTCCAGCGGCCCCTGGGACCGCGTGACGTCGCTGCTGAGCGATCTGACGGCCGTTGACCCCGGGTTGGCCGCATGGATCACCGAAAAGGCCGTCCCGAGCTTCGGGCACGGATCGACGGTCGCGCACCCCGAGGCCCTCGAATGCGCCCGGCGCCTGTCCGGGACGCTCGACGCCTGGCTCGGCGGAGTCGGCCGCGCGAGCGCCCTGCTCAGCTGCGCGGACGGAACCGGCCGAGGGGTCCCCATCGGGGTCGGATCAGGCACCGAGAGCTCCAGCAGTCTCGGCCTCGTGTTCGCCGACCCCGCAGCCTTCGACGGCCGTGAGCGCTTCTTCGAGACCACTGCCCCGCCGGACCTGAAACGAGGCGAAGTGGACGGGCTGAGGATCACCTCGCTCCGTTCGGTGACCGTCGCGTCCGATGTCCCCGCCTGGCCGTGGCGGCTTTCCCTGTCCTGGGTGAAGAGCAGCATGGCACAGGTGCTGGAGCACAGGGCCTTTCCACTGCCGGACAACCCGGCCGCGCGTCTGGAAGAGGTTTGGAGCCTCGCCCGGCTGCTGACCGACCAGCGTGGCACATGGGCGCACCGTCCCGTTCCGATCCCCGACGTCGTCTCCACGATCGACGAGATCTTCCGCCACGCGCCGGACGCCGTCCTGCTGCGGTTCCGGCGCGGCGAGGTCGTGTCGAGGTCGCAGTTGGCGGAACTCCGCGACCAGTGCGTCGAACAGAGCCTCCCGATCACGCGTGACGGATTGATCCGCCGCCCCTACCCGGTACCGGATGTCCCGCTGGAGCAGATGTCGGGCGACATTTCGAGTGCGTACAGCGAGGAGGTGCTGATCGACCTGGTCGGACAGGTCTACTCCGGCGCCCTCTCCATCTACGAGGACATCGTCGCGCAGTACCTGTCTCCCGTCCGGCGGACCTTGTTCCTCGGTGGTGCGCTGCCGGTGCGGTTCGCCTGCAAGATCAGCTGGCCCCCCGCCGGGACCGACCGTGGCTGGGGTTTCGGGCCCACGTTCTCGCGTGTCGTTGTCCCGTTGCCGCTCGGTTCCTCGTCGCACGTCGACGTCACCCGGGTGGAGGACGTCCGTGCCGAGCCCGACTCCTGGCCGTGGTCCGGCTCCGTCGACGGCCAGGCCGACTTTCGCCACCTCCGCCCCGAATCGGCCGCATGGTCCAGCCGGAGCGTCGTCCGTGAGGCCCTGTGGGTGTTCGGGGACACTCCGGCTACGGCTCTCGCCTACAACTGGCTGGCGAAGGACCTCGATGCGGTCGGACTCTCCGATTCGGTCAGCCCATCCTTCGACTAGCCGTTCTTCCCGGTGTCGCCGCAGGCCACAGGCCCGTGCCGACTGCCGCGGCAGCCCCGCCGAGCGCGTAGCAGGGCGGGGCGGGCCGGTTGCCGGTTGCCGGGCGTGCGCAGCCAGGTCCGGCCGGGTGGGGGTCAGGCGTCGTTCTGGCTCGACTGGCAGAAGTCCTTGTCGGCGGCGTGTTCGGTCAGGTACCCGGCGGTGATGAGGCCGGCGACGTCGTACGTGCCCGGGATGTCGCCCGGCTTCAGGGCCGGGTCGAGCCACTGCTGGAGTCCGTTGCCCGGCTGGGAGAACGCGCCCGCGATGTGCCCCTGCTGGACGTTGAACGGCCTCTGCACCTCGAAGCAGTGGTAGTTGTCCTCGCCCCCGTTGAGGGAGTCCGGCGGAAGGGCTCGCTGGGGGAACGGCGTGCCGCCGGGGGCGAGGAACGAGCCGTAGGCGCTGTTCCCGAAGCGGTCCAGCTTCTGGTGCTCCGTCATGCTCTGTACGGCCATGTCGAGGGTGCCGTTGTTGTCGGTGAAGCCGTTGTGGTCCGGGTACTTCCACCCCCTCCAGTCCCGGTACCAGTCCAGGAAGCGCACCGGCGTCACTCCGCCCAGCCGGTCGTAGCCCGCCAGCAGCTTGGTCAGCACGGAGTCCGTCGGCAGGGTGACCGGGCCGAGTTCCTTCCGGGTGCAGAGGTAGTTCTCGGCGCCGGCATCGCGGACCTTGGGGACGCCCTCGCACTCCGTGATCGGAACCCCTCGGGAGGCGGAGGACTGGGCGGCGGCGGTGCCGGTGGCGGCCAGCCCCGTCAGGGGTAGGGCGATCGCCAGTGAGAGGGCGGCGAGAGTGGGGGTGCGCATGGGCGGGCGGCTCCGTTCGGGGTGCGGGGCGGGGAGGGGGCTGGGCGGGTTGCGGCCGTCGGCGCGTACGGCGGACCGTGTGGCCGCCGGACCCGCGCACAGTTACGCACGGCGATTTGCCGTCGTGCACGCACAAGATGTCCGACGCCACTGGTGCCCACCCGTTCGGCCGATGCCGCTGACGGATGCTCGGCTCGCGGGAGCCGGACCTGTCCCGCCCCGTCCGCTCCCTCGCCCTCATCCAGCCCTCCGCCTTCACCGGGGTAGCGCTTGGCAGGCGACCCCGCGCGCCTTGGTGGCGGCTGTCACGCTTCGGCACATGCGGAGCCTCTCCGGTGGTGCCGTAGCATCCGGATGGCAAAACACACACCTGTCAGCGGGGGAGAGTACTGCACTTGTTCAAGAGATCGACGGCCGTGCCGGCCGGGGCGGCCGCACGGGCGGCCTGCGCGGTCGTGCTGATGGTGTCGGGCGCCCTGGTGCTCGGCTCGTGCTCATCCGTGGGGTCGCCGGGTGGAGGGCGGGAAACGCCGAGCGAGCCCACACGTGTCGAGTCCCGGGAGGAGGCGCTGGCCCGGGCGGATCGGGTCCAGGACCACGTGCGCGAGCTGACGGGCCTCGAGCGGGATCCGTGGGGCAAGCTCATCGGCTACTACAGGTGCAAGGGGCGGGGGTTGGGTATCGCCGATGAGGGCGAGGCGTACCAGCTCAGTTCGGGGAACCTGTTGAAGGCCACGGACGACCAGCGTCCCGAGGTGCTGCGGGCGCTGCGGGAGAAGCTGGCGGGCGAGGGCTTCAAGATCACCTCGTCGGCGTCCGGTGCGGACGCTCAGTCCACCCCGCCCACCTGGGAGTTCGATGCCGTCCACGAGTCCGACGGCTACACCGTTTCGGCGGGCGCGTCGAAGCCCGGCCAGGGTGTGAGTGTGATGGTCGTCCTGCCCTGTCAGGCCCCGCCGTCCGCCGGTGCGGCTTCGCCCGCTCCGACGGCCACCACCTGAGGCCGGCGCGGCGGTTACGTCAACTACGCTACTGGAAAAGGTAGTTGGCGTCAGTCCCGGCACGTCGACTCGGGGCGGCGGGACGCCCCGGCGTGGGTGCGCCGGGGCGTCCGGTCAGGCGTCGGTGCGGCTCGCCGCGGTCAGCGGGGCGTACAGCTCGGGGCGGCGGGTGCGCAGCAGGCCGAACTCCCGCCAGTCCCGGCACTGGTCGAGGTCGAGGTCGGCGACGAGGACGGCGGGCCGGTCGCGCGGGGCGCGGAGCAGGATCCGGCCGTACGGGTCGGAGATGAACGACGAGCCGTAGAAGGTGGACCGGCCCTCCGTCCCGATCCGGTTGGGCACGATCATGAACAGCGCGTTGGCGAGGCCGTTGGCGCTGATGGCGTGCTCCCACATGGGCCGGGTGTCGAAGTCCGGGAGGTCCACCTCGGAGCCGATGGCGGTGGGGTGGACGAGGACTTCGGCGCCGCCGAGCGCGTAGGCGCGGGCGAGTTCGGGGAACCACTCGTCCCAGCAGGTGGGGAAGCCGAAGGCGGCGCCCTGGTGGGCCAGGACGGGGAACCCGCTGTCGCCGGGGCGGAAGCACAGGTCCTCGCGGTAGCCGGGGAAGGCCGGGATGTGGTTCTTCCGGGTCCTGGCGACGAGGGTGCCGTCGCGGTCCACGCAGACGGCCGTGTTGTAGCCGAGGCCGCCGTCCTCGGCGCGCTCGTACAGGGAGGCGTGGACGCTGATGCCGAGTTCGGCGGCGAGTTCGGCGGCGAGGCGGGTGGTGGGCCCCGTCTCGACGTCCTCCAGGTGGCGGGCGGCGCCTTCCCCCAGCGGGTCGTCGGTGTTGCAGAAGTAGGGACTGCGGGTCAGCTCGGGCAGGCACACCATCGTCGCGCCCTGCGCGGCGGCGAGTGCCACGCCCTCGCGCAGCCGGGCGTCGTGCTCGGCCGGGTCGGCGTACCAGCGCATCTGCACGAGCCCGACGCGCAGCGGCGCGCGTTCGGCCGGCCTGGTGCGGCCGGGGGAGCCGAGCGGGGAGCCGAAGGAGGTGAGGACGGCGTACGAGGTCACGGGTGTTCCTTCTGTTCTCTGGCGCTGATACGGAGGTGCCGGTGAAGGCCCTGCGATATAACTGAAAGTTCAGTCAGCTTTGCTGGCGTGGTGAAAATGTAGCCACGCCGGAACGTTCCGGCAAGGGGTGGCCGGCGAATGGTGTGCGGCTGTGCGGCTGTGCGGCTGTGCGGCGACCGCGTCGGGCAGGAGATCGGCGCGGCGGAAACCCGATGGCGCAACGCGCGTGCGGGCCTCTGGACTTACTAGGACGTCCAACTATATGGTCGACGACAGGTCCGCGGTGTCAGGGAAGCCGGTGTGAGTCCGGCACGGTCCCGCCACTGTGACCGGGGAGTTCGTCCTCGCAGACGAAGGCCACTGGCAGCCAGCCGGGAAGGCCTGGGGGCGTGCGGTGATCCGGGAGTCAGGATACCGGCCGCGGGTGTTCCGTGTTTTCCACGAGGATGGAGACGACACGCATGACTCCGGGCTGCTCCCGCTCCACTGCCGCTCCTGGTCGTCCCGTGCCCACGGCCGCCGGGGCGTCCACGCCCTGACGTTCCGTTCCGCCGCCGCACGCCCGTGCCGCGGGGCGCACCACCGTGCGCCCGCCGACCCGCGGCGGCCTCCGATCCTCCTCCTCTCCCCACCCTGTCGAGAGAAGGAACCCGATGGTCCGAGAACTGACCCACTTCGTCGCCGGCAAGCCCACCGCCGGCACCTCCGGTCGCTTCGGCGACGTGTACGACCCCAACACCGGCCGGGTGCAGGCCCGGGTGCCGTTGGCGAGCCGGGCCGAGGTCGAGGCGGTGATCGCCGACGCCGCGCAGGCCCAGCCCGGGTGGGCGGCGTGGAACCCGCAGCGACGCGCCCGCGTCCTGCTCCGCTTCCTCCAACTCGTCGAGCAGGAGAAGGAGGAACTGGCCCGGCTGCTGTCCGCCGAGCACGGCAAGACCGTGGCCGATGCCCACGGGGACGTCCAGCGCGGCCTGGAGGTCGTGGAGTTCGCCGCCGGCATCCCGCACCTGCTGAAGGGCGAGTTCAGCGACAACGCGGGCACCGGCATCGACGTGTACTCGATGCGCCAGCCGCTCGGCGTGGTCGCTGGCATCACGCCGTTCAACTTCCCGGCGATGATCCCGCTCTGGAAGGCCGCACCCGCCATCGCCTGCGGCAACGCCTTCGTCCTCAAGCCCTCGGAGCGCGACCCCTCGGTGCCGCTGCGCCTCGCCGAACTGTTCCTGGAGGCCGGGCTGCCGCCGGGCGTGCTGAACGTGGTCAACGGCGGCAAGGACGCCGTGGACACCCTGCTGGAGGACCCGCGGGTGCAGGCGGTCGGGTTCGTCGGCTCCACGCCGATCGCCCGGTACGTGTACGCCACCGCCGCCGCGCACGGGAAGCGGGCACAGTGCTTCGGCGGTGCCAAGAACCACCTGGTCGTGATGCCGGACGCCGACCTCGACCAGGCCGCGGACGCGCTGATCGGCGCCGGCTACGGCTCGGCCGGCGAGCGCTGCATGGCGATCTCGGTGGCCGTCCCGGTGGGGGAGGAGACCGCCGACGCCCTGGTGGCCAAACTGGTCGAGCGGATCGCCGCGTTGAAGGTCGGGCGCTCGGACGACCCGGCGGCGGACTTCGGCCCGCTGGTCGGCGCCGACGCGCTGGAGCGGGTCCGCGGCTACCTGGACCTCGGGGTCGAGGAGGGCGCCGAACTCGTGGTCGACGGGCGGGACTTCCGGCTGGAGGGGCACGAGGGCGGCTACTTCCTCGGCGCCTCGCTGTTCGACCGCGTCACGGCGGACATGCGGATCTACCGGGAGGAGATCTTCGGCCCCGTCCTGACCGTGCTCCGCGCCGCCGACTACGAGGAGGCGCTGCGCCTGCCCAGCGAGCACGAGTTCGGCAACGGCGTGGCCATCTACACCCGGGACGGCGACACGGCACGGGACTTCGCGCGCCGGGTGAACACCGGCATGGTCGGCGTCAACGTGCCGATCCCCGTGCCGGTCGCGTACCACACCTTCGGCGGCTGGAAGCGCTCCGGGTTCGGCGACCTCAACCAGCACGGGCCGGACTCGATCCGCTTCTACACCCGCACCCGCACCGTCACCTCGCGCTGGCCCTCCGGGGTCAAGGAGGGCGCGAGCTTCACCATCCCGACGATGGGCTGAGGGCGCCGTGCACGACCTCACAGAGGACCAGCTCGCCATCGCGGCGACCGCCCGGGCCTTCGCCCGCGAACACCTGGCGCCGAACGCGGTCGCGTGGGACCAGGCCAAGCACTTCCCGGTGGACGTGCTGCGCAAGGCGGCGGACGTCGGCCTGGCCGGTGTCTACGTCCGCGAGGAGTCCGGCGGCTCCGGACTCACCCGCGCCGACGGCGTGCTCGTGTTCGAGGCGCTGGCCACCGGCTGCCCGTCCATCGCCGCCTACCTGTCCATCCACAACATGGTCGCCTGGATGATCGACCGCTACGGCGACGACGCCCAGCGCGCCCGGTGGCTGCCGGGTCTCAGCGCCATGGCGACCCCCGCCAGCTACTGCCTCACCGAGCCCGGCGCGGGCTCGGACGCGGCGGCACTGACCACCCGGGCCCGCCGGGACGGGGACCACTGGGTCCTCGACGGCGTCAAGCAGTTCATCTCGGGCGCCGGCGTCTCCCGGGTCTACCTGGTGATGGCCCGCACCGGCGGACCGGGGGCCGGCGGGGTGTCCGCGTTCGTCGTCGAACGCGAGGACGCCGGAGTCTCGTTCGGTCCCGACGAGAAGAAGATGGGGTGGAACGCCCAGCCCACCCGCCAGGTGCTCCTGGACGGCGTCCGGCTCCCGGCCGACCGCCTCCTCGGAGCCGAGGGCGAAGGCTTCCGGATCGCCATGAACGGGCTGAACGGAGGCCGGCTCGGCATCGCCGCCTGCTCCCTGGGCGGAGCGCAGGACGCCCTGGAGCGGGCCACCGGCTACCTGGCGGACCGCGAGGCGTTCGGCGCCCGGCTCCTGCACGCCCAGGCGCTGCAGTTCCGGCTCGCCGACATGGCCACGGAGCTGGAGGCGGCCAGATCGCTGCTCTGGCGGGCCGCCTCGGCCCTGGACCGGGGGGACCCGAGGGCCCCGGAGCTGTGCGCGATGGCCAAGCGGCACGCCACCGACACCGGCTTCGAGGTCGCCAACCAGGCGCTCCAACTGCACGGCGGCTACGGCTACCTGGCCGAGTACGGCATTGAGAAGATCGTCCGCGACCTGCGGGTGCACCAGATCCTGGAAGGAACCAACGAGATCATGCGCGTCATCGTCGCCCGCGGCCTGATCGGGGCCGCGTGATGGCGGGGACCGACCTCGACGAGGTCCTGGTCCACCGCGAGGGCCGGGCGGGCCTGATCGTCCTCAACCGCCCCGCAGCCCTGAACGCCCTCACCCACGGCATGGTGCGGAGCATCTCCGACGCCCTGGACGCGTGGGAGGAGGACGAGCGGGTCGAAACCGTGGTCATCACCGGCGCCGGTGAGCGGGCCTTCTGCGCCGGCGGCGACATCGTCGCCATCCACCGCGCCGCCACCGGCGCGGACCCGGGCGCCGTCGAGGAGTTCTGGCGCGACGAGTACCGCCTCAACGCCCGCATCGCCCGCTACCCCAAGCCCTACGTCGCGCTCATGAGCGGCATCGTGATGGGCGGCGGGGTCGGGGTCTCCGCCCACGGCAGCGTCCGGATCGTCACCGAGACCACGCGCATCGCCATGCCCGAGGCCGGCATCGGCTTCGTCCCGGACGTGGGCGGCACCTACCTGCTCGCCCTCGCGCCCGGCGAGTCGGGTACCCACCTGGCCCTGACCGCAGGTTCCGTCGGCGCCGCGGACGCGCTGCTGTGCGGCCTCGCCGACCACTTCGCCCCGGCCGAGCGGCTGCCCGCGCTGCTGGACGACCTGGCCGAACTCCCCGTGCACGACGCCCTCGAACGCAACGTCGGGCCCGCACCGGCCGGCGTGCTGGACGGCCGGCGGGCCTGGATCGACCACTGCTACGGGGCCGACACCGTGGAGGAGATCCTCGACCGCCTGCGGGACAGCGGCGAACCGGAGGCCAAGAAGGCCGCGGACCGGATCGCCGCCAACTCGCCCGCCGCCGTGAAGGCCACCCTCGCCGCCCTGCGCCGGGCCCGCACCCTCGGCCCGCTGGAGGCCGTCCTCGACCAGGAGTACCGGACCTCCTGCGCGGCGCTCTCCACACCGGACCTGGCCGAGGGGATCCGCGCCCAGGTGATCGACAAGGACCGTTCCCCGCGGTGGAACCCGTCGACGCTGAGCGCCGTCGGGCCCGCCGCGGTGGCCCGCTACTTCGCCCCGCTCGGCGACCGGGAACTCGGCCTGGCCCCCACCACACCCCTGGAGCGCTGGTGACCCACCGCAACGGAGTCAACGGATTCAACGGAGTCAACGGATTCAACGGAGTCATCGGATTCATCGGCCTCGGCAACATGGGCGGCCCGATGGCCGCCAACCTCGCCGAGGCCGGGCACACCGTGACCGGCTACGACCTGGCGCCGGAGGCGCTGCGGCGGGCGGAGAAGGGCGGCGTCCGTCCGGCGCGGTCCGCGACCGAGGCGGTGCGGGAGGCCGACGTCGTCATCAGCATGCTGCCGGCCGGCCGGCACGTGCTGGCCGCCTACGCCGACCTGCTGCCCGCCGCCCGCCCGGGAACGCTCTTCGTCGACTGCTCCACGATCGACGTCGCCGACGCCCGGGCGGCGCACGACCTGGCCGTGACCGCCGGGCACCGGGCGGTGGACGCGCCGGTCTCCGGCGGGGTGGTCGGTGCCACGGCCGCGAGCCTCACCTTCATGGTCGGAGCCGCCGAGCCGGACTTCGAGGCGGTCCGACCGGTGCTGGAGGCGATGGGCCGCAAGGTCGTGCACTGCGGATCCCCCGGAGCGGGGCAGGCCGCGAAGATCTGCAACAACATGATCCTGGGCATCTCGATGATCGCGGTCAGCGAGGCCTTCGTGCTCGGAGAGAGCCTCGGACTCAGCCACCAGGCCCTCTACGACGTCGCCTCGACCGCCTCCGGCCAGTGCTGGGCGCTCACCACCAACTGCCCCGTCCCCGGGCCGGTGCCGACCAGCCCGGCCAACCGCGACTACGCGGCCGGGTTCGCCGCCGCCCTGATGGCCAAGGACCTCGGACTCGCCGCCGGGGCCGCCGACGCCGCGGGCCTGCCCACGAACCTCGGACGCAGGGCGGCGCAGCTGTACGCGGACTTCGCGCAGGCCGACGGCGGCGCCGGCCTGGACTTCTCGGCGATCATCACCACCCTGCGGGAGGACGGCAAGTGACCGGCTACGAGACGATCCTGGTCGAGCGCAAGGGCCGGGTGGGGCTGATCACGCTCGACCGGCCCAAGGCGCTCAACGCGCTCAACACCCAGCTGATGAACGAAGTCGTGCAGGCGGCAACGGAGTTCGACCGTGCCCCGGAGATCGGCGCGCTGGTCATCACCGGCTCGGAGAAGGCCTTCGCGGCCGGCGCCGACATCAAGGAGATGCAGTCGCTCGACTTCGTCGACGCCTACCTCGGCGACTGGTTCGCCGCCTGGGACCGCTTCGCCGCGCTGCGCAAGCCGGTGGTGGCGGCGGTGGCGGGCTACGCGCTGGGCGGCGGCTGCGAGCTGGCGATGCTGTGCGACGTCCTCCTGGCGGCGGACACCGCGAAGTTCGGGCAGCCGGAGATCAAGCTCGGCGTGATCCCGGGCATCGGCGGCTCGCAGCGGCTGACCCGGGCGGTCGGCAAGGCGAAGGCGATGGAACTGTGCCTGACCGGCCGGATGATGGGCGCCGAGGAGGCCGAGCGGGCCGGCTTGGTCTCCCGGATCGTCCCGGCGGGCCAACTGCTGGCCGAGGCCCTGACGGTGGCCGGGACGATCGCGGCGATGTCCACCCCGGCAGCGGTCATGCTCAAGGAGAGCGTCAACCGCTCGTACGAGACCACGCTCGCCGAGGGCGTGCGCTTCGAACGGCGCCTGTTCCACGCCGCCTTCGCCACGGCGGACCAGAAGGAGGGCATGGCGGCCTTCGCCGAGAAGCGCCCGCCGGAGTTCCTTCACCGCTGACGGTCCGAGCGCTTCGCGGCGCGATGTGGCGCGATGCGGCGGACGATCCCTTGACCGGATCTTCTCCGTCTCGCCGTGACGGGCCGTCATGTTGTGACTCCGCCGCTGGGGGAAGTCCGGTCCGAATCCGGCGCCGACCCGCAACGGTAGGCCGCCGATCCGATGTCGGCGGCGAGCCCGGGTACCCGGCGGCGGAGGTGTGTCGTCCCCTCCTCCCGTCGTGGTCTGCGGGCCGGAGCTCCGAGGGCTGCCCGGCTTGTTGCCGCCGTCCTCCGGGCCCCTGCGTGCGGGCCCGGAAAGGCCCACCGTGTCCTCGTTCCGACGCCCCCTGCGCCTCTTCGCGATACCCGCGCTCGCCCTCGCCACCGTCCTCCCGACGGCCGCTGCCGCCCACGCGGCACCGCCATCGGCTCCGCGAGCGGTGAGGGAGTCTCACCATGCGGACGGCTTCCGTGAATTCCGCGTCGGCCCCGGCGGTTTGCCCCTAAGCTGGCGACGCAGCTGGTTCGTCCTGCCCGCCAGGCAGGACGTCGCAAGAGGGAACCCGGTGGGAATCCGGGACTGCCCCGCAGCGGTGAGTGGGAACGACCGCCGTCATACGCACTGGACCCGGGACGGGTCTGGGAAGCGATGGCCAGTAGGTACCGGACGCCGACAGGCACGGTGCGCCCACGAGTCCGAAGACCTGCCCGTTGCCCGCCCGCGGACCGTTCCGCGTGCGGATATCCCGGTGACCTCGTGGGCGGGTCGGCGACCATACCAGGCGGGTCCGGCACGTGCATCGACGTGAGCCGCCGCCCGGTTCGTCATCCCTTCGCGCTCTCGTCCCGTCCCCGGGTACTTGAGGAGCCAGACTCGCGAAGGAGAGTCCCTTGACCACGAAGTCCGCGGCCGCGGCAACCAGGGCCACCGTGTACGGCTACCCCCGGCAGGGCCAGGGCCGGGAGCTGAAGAAGGCCATCGAGGGCTACTGGAAGGGCACGGTCACCGCCGACGCCCTGCGGGAGGCGGCGGTCGGCCTGCGCCGGGAGAACTGGGCGCAGCTCGCCCAGGCCGGGGCCTCGGAAGTGCCCACCGGCGACTTCTCGCTCTACGACCACGTACTGGACACCACGGTCGCCGTCGGCGCGATCCCGGCCCGCCACCGGGCGGCCGTCGAGGCGGACGCGCTGGACGGCTACTTCGCCATGGCGCGCGGCACCCAGGAGGTCGCGCCGCTGGAGATGACCAAGTGGTTCGACACCAACTACCACTACCTGGTGCCCGAACTCGGCCCGGACACCGTCTTCACCGCGGACCCGGCCAAGGCCGTCGGGGAGTTCCGGGAGGCGCTGGCGCTCGGCCACACCGCACGCCCCGTGCTGGTCGGCCCCCTCACCTACCTGCTGCTCGCCAAGCCCGCCCCCGGTGTCGCCGAGGACTTCCAGCCGATCACCCTGCTGGACCGGCTGCTGCCCGTCTACGCGCAGCTGCTGGCGGACCTGAAGGCGGCCGGCGCCGAGTGGGTGCAGCTGGACGAGCCCGCGCTGGTGCAGGACCGCACCCCGGCCGAGCTGAACGCCGCCGCCCGCGCCTACCGTGAGCTGGGCGGCCTGGCGGACCGTCCGAAGCTGCTGGTCGCGAGCTACTTCGACCGCCTGGGTGAGGCCCTGCCGGTGCTGGCCAAGGCCCCGGTCGAGGGCCTGGCGCTGGACTTCACGGGGCCCGCCGCGGCGAACCTGGACGATCTGGCCGCCGTCGGCGGGCTGCCCGGCAAGCGGCTGGTCGCCGGGGTGGTCGACGGGCGCAACATCTGGATCAACGACCTGGAGAAGTCGCTGGCCACCCTGGCGACCCTGCTGGGCCTCGCCGAGCGGGTCGACGTCGCGCCGTCGTGCTCCCTCCTGCACGTGCCGTTGGACGCCGCCGCCGAACGCGACGTCGACCCGCAGATCCTGCGCTGGCTCGCCTTCGCCAAGCAGAAGGCCAGGGAGGTGGCGCTGCTGGCCCGGGGCCTGCGCGAGGGCACGGGGGCGATCGCCGCCGACCTGGCCGCCAACCGCGCCGACCTCGCCTCGCGCGCCAACTCGCCGATCACCCACGACCCGGCGGTGCGCGCCCGTACCGCCGCCGTCACCGCCGACGACACCCGCCGCGCCCAGGCCTACCCGCAGCGGGCCGAGGCCCAGCGCGCCCGGCTCGGCCTGCCGCTGCTGCCGACCACCACGATCGGCTCGTTCCCGCAGACCTCCGAACTGCGGGTCGCGCGGGCCGACCTCACGGCGGGCCGGATCGACGCCCCGGCCTACCGGGAGCGCATCGAGGCGGAGGTCCGGGAGGTCATCGCCTTCCAGGAGAAGGCCGGACTGGACGTCCTGGTGCACGGCGAGCCCGAGCGCAACGACATGGTCCAGTACTTCGCCGAACAGCTCACCGGCTACCTCGCCACCCGGCACGGCTGGGTGCAGTCCTACGGCACCCGGTACGTGCGCCCGCCGGTCCTGGCCGGGGACATCTCCCGCCCGCACCCGATGACCGTCGACTGGTTCGGCTACGCGCAGGGCCTCACCGACCGCCCGGTCAAGGGCATGCTCACCGGCCCCGTCACGATGCTCGCCTGGTCCTTCGTCCGCGACGACCAGCCGCTCGGCGACACCGCCCGCCAGGTCGCCCTCGCCCTGCGCGACGAGGTCACCGACCTGGAGGCCGCCGGCGCGGCCGTCGTCCAGGTCGACGAGCCGGCCCTGCGCGAGACCCTGCCGCTGCGCGCCGCCGACCGCCCGGCGTACCTGGCGTGGGCGACCGAGTCCTTCCGCCTCGCCACCTCCGGGGTACGGGCCGACACCCAGGTCCACACCCACATGTGCTACGCCGAGTTCGGCGCGATCATGACGGCGATCGACGAACTCGACGCGGACGTCATCTCGCTGGAGGCCACCCGCTCGCACATGGAGGTCGCCGGCGAACTCGCCGGGGCCGGCTACCCGCGCGAGGTCGGCCCGGGCGTCTGGGACATCCACTCCCCGCGCGTCCCGAGCACCGACGAGGCCATCGCCCTGCTGCGCGCGGGCCTCGCGGCCATCCCCGCCGAGCGGCTCTGGGTCAACCCCGACTGCGGCCTGAAGACCCGCGGCTGGACCGAGACCCGCGCCTCGCTCGACAGCCTCGTCGGCGCCGCCCGCCACCTGCGCGCGGAGCTCGCCGGCTGACCCCCCGGTGACGCGACCCGGCCGGGCCCCGCACGCCGTGCGGCGCCCGGCCGGGTCGGCCCGGGACCGTCCCCGGGCGGGCTGCCGCAACGGCGGCCCGGCCCGTTTCACCCGGACCCGGTTAGCCCGAGGTTCTGGTAGATCTCCGTCGTCACCGTGGAGAAGTTCATGGTCATGAAATGCAGCCCGGGAACTCCCTCGGAGAGCAGGCGTCGGCACATTCCGGTGGCGTGATCGATACCGATCGACCGGACGGCCTTCGGGTTGTCCTGCTGCTTCAGCATGCTTTCGGAAAGCTCGTCGGGAATGGCGGCGGTGGTCAGTGCCGGAATCCTCCGAAGTGACCGGATACTGGTCACCGGCATGATCTCCGGAATGACCGGAACGGTGCAGCCGGCCGATTCCAGTCGATCCCGGAAACGGAGGTAGCTGTCCACGTCGAAGAACATCTGGGTGATGGCGTAGTCGGCTCCCGCCCGGCACTTCTCGATGAAGTGCCTGATCTCGAAATCCCAGTCGGGGGACCTCGGGTGCAGGTCCGGGAAGGCGGCCACACCGACGCAGAAGTCGCCGGACTCCTTGATCAGCCGCACCAGGTCGGCGGCGTACTCCACTCCGTCGGGGTGGCGGTGCCAGGTGCCCAGCGGATCGCCCGGCGGGTCGCCGCGCAGCGCCAGGATGTTGCGAACGCCCTGGTCGGCGTAGTGGCCGAGAATGTTCCGCAGTTCGGCGACGCTGTGGCCGACCGCGGTCAGGTGGGCGGTCGGCGTGAGGGTGGTCTCCTGCGCGATGCGGCCGGTGACGTTCACCGTCCGCTCCCGTGTGGACCCGCCGGCACCGTAGGTCACGGAGACGAAGGTGGGGGACAGCGCTTCCAGGCGCCGGATCGCATTCCACAGGCCGACCTCCGCTTCGGCGCTCCGGGGCGGCATGAATTCGAACGAATAGGAAAGCCTGCCGGTCGCGAGGAGTTCGCGGATGGAGGTCGCCCGATCCGTCCGCGTGGAGGGAATTCCGAGTGTCATGGCAGGAGGTTAACCAGCCGGGCTCGCGGTAGTCCTCAAGTGTCCACTCTGTGATACGAATTCTCTCGGGGGTGCGAGTTGGGAGACGGGTGGGGCGGGCGGCACAATGAGTTCATGAAAAGACCTTCGCAGGTATTGTCGGGACTGCCCGGATGGGATCGGTGCGCGGTGATGGGAGTCGTGAACGTGACCCCCGACTCGTTCTCGGACGGCGGCCGCTGGCTGGACCCGGGGCGCGCGGTGGACCGTGGACTGCTGCTGGCCGAGCAGGGCGCGGACATCGTGGACGTCGGCGGGGAGTCGACCCGGCCGGGAGCGACCAGGGTGTCCGAGGAGGAGGAACTGCGCCGGGTCCTGCCGGTGGTGCGCTCGCTCACCGACAAGGGCGTCCTGGTCAGCATCGACACGATGCGGGCCCGGGTCGCCGAAGCGGCGGTGGAGGCCGGCGCCCGGATCATCAACGACGTCAGCGGGGGCCGGGCCGACGCGGGCATGGCCCGCGCCGCGGCCAGGGCCGGAGTGCCCTTCGTCGTCATGCACTGGCGCGGGCAGTCCGCCCACATGGACGAACTGGCCGCGTACGAGGACGTCGCGGCCGAGGTGATCCGTGAGGTCGCACGGCAGATGGACACGGTGGTGTCGGCCGGGGTCGACCCCGCCCAGGTCATCGTGGACCCGGGCCTCGGCTTCGCCAAACGCCGGCAGGACGACTGGGCGCTGCTGGCGTCGCTGGACGCCTGGCGCGTACTGGGGCGCCCGCTCCTGGTGGCGGCCTCGCGCAAGCGCTTCCTGGGCGAGTTGCTGGCCGACCCGCGGACGGGCGAGGCCCGTCCGGCCCGGGAACGCGACGCGGCCACCGCGGCGGCCAGCGTCCTGGCCGCCGCGCAGGGCGCGTGGGCGGTGCGGGTGCACGAGGTCCGGGACACCGCCGACGCAGTCCGGGTCGAGGCCGCGATCCGAACCAACCGGGTCTGAGAGAGGAAGTGCGGGCCATGCCACGTCCGACCGGGCGGAAGATCTACGCCCACGCCAAGCTGCGCCGACTGCGCCGCGAGCACGGCATGAACCAGGTCGAGCTGGCGCGCGAGCTCGGCATCTCGACCAGCTACCTCAACCAGATCGAGCACAGCCAGCGTCCGCTGACCGCCGCCGTGCTGCTGCGGATCGCCGAGGTGCTCGGGGTCGACCCGGAGTTCTTCTCCGAGGCCGAGGAGGAACGCCTCGGCACCGACCTGCGCACCGCGCTCGCGGACGAGGCCTGTGGCGGAGCCGTGCCGACGGAGGAGATCGCGGAGGTGAGCCGGAACCACCCGGAGGTGGCACGGGCCCTGGTCGCGCTGCACCGCGGCTACCGCGAGGCGCTCGCGCGCGTCGTCGACCTCGGTGAGCCCGGCACCGGGGCGGGCATCCGCCCGGCCGAACCCCATGACGAGGTCAGGGACTTCTTCTACACCCACCACAACCACATCGCCGCCCTGGACGAGGCGGCGGAGCGGACCGCGCGGTGCCTGGCGACGACGACCGCGGGCCGCACCGCCGCCGCGCTGGCCGCCCGCCTCGGCGAGCGGCACGGGGTGCGGGTGCTGGACGCCGACCACCGGCGGCCCGGCGACCTGCGGCGCTACGACCCGGCGGCCGGCACGCTGCGGCTCTCACCGTGGCTGGCCGACGGCCGGCGTGCCTTCCAACTCGCCACCCAACTGGCCCTGCTGGAGCACCGGCCGCTGCTCGACACGCTCGTGGCGGCGGCCGGGCCCGGCCTCACCTCACCCCAGGCCGCCGACCTGGCCAGGATCGGCCTGGCCAACTACTTCGCCGGCGCCCTGCTGATGCCGTACACCGCCTTCCACACGGCCGCCGAGGAGCTGCGGTACGACGTCGAGCTGCTCCAGGCCCGCTTCGGGGTCGGGTTCGAGACGGTCTGCCACCGGCTGAGCACCCTCCAGCGTCCGGGCCGACGCGGCGTCCCGTTCTCCTTCCTGCGCGCCGACCGGGCGGGCAACATCTCCAAGCGCCAGTCCGCGACCGACTTCCACTTCTCCCGCCTCGGCGGCACCTGCCCGCTCTGGACGGTCTACGAGGCCTTCTCCGCGCCCGGCCGGATCCTGACCCAGGTCGCCGAGATGCCGGACGGGAAGCGCTACTTCTGGATCGCCCGCACCGTCTCCCACGGCGGCTTCGGGCACCGCGCACCGCGCAGCGAGTTCGCCGTCGCGCTCGGCTGCGAGCTGCGCCACGCCCACCGCCTCGTCCACGCCGAGGGCGTCGCGCTCGACGCTCCGGGAGCGGCCACCCCGATCGGGCTGGGCTGCCGGATCTGCGAGCGCCGCGACTGCGTCCAGCGCGCCCGCCCGCCGGCGGGCGGGCGCCTGGCGGTCGAGCCGGACAGCCGCAGCCGCGTTCCCTACGCCGTGCTCGGTGACAGCCCCGGCACCGGGCGCTGGCCGGGGCCGTCGTAGCAGGCGAGCGGGCGGATCAGGGAGTTGTGGGCGAGCTGTTCGGTGATGTGGGCGGTCCAGCCGGTGATGCGGCTCATCACGAAGACGGGTGTGAAGACGGGGGTGCCGAAGCCCATCAGATGGTAGGCGAGGCCGGCGGGGTAGTCGAGGTTGGGGTGGATGCCCTTGCGTTCCAGCATCGCCTCGCGCAGTGCGGCGTGCAGGGCGGCCAGCCGGGCCGTCCGGGGGTCGGCGCTGCGGGCCACCAGGGCGTCCAGGGCGGCCTGCATGATCGGGACGCGGGAGTCGCCGTGCCACAGCAGGTAGGCGACCTCCTCGAAGGAGCGCTGGGCGGCGAGGTCCTGGACGGGGTAGCCGCGGTAGGTGAGGGAGTTGGTCTCCTGGATGACGGTGGAGATCCCGGTGGTGTCGACGACGACACCGGCGAGTCCGCGGTGGATCCCGGGTGCGGTGGTGGGCATGGCTGGTCTCCGATGCGGGGTCAGGCGCCGGGCGGGAGGGTGAAGTCGAAGACGGCCGAGTCGAAGGCCGCGTACTGCTCGTAGCCGAGGAGTTCGTACAGCCGGGAGCGCGGCTGCATGCGCGGCAGCAGCGACTCCTGGGTGCCCTCGGCGGCGAGGGTGCGCAGACCCTCCTCCACCGCGCCCATGGCCAGGCGCAGCAGGGTGACGGGGTAGAGCGCGATCTCGTACCCGAGGTCCTGGAGGGTGCGGGCGTCGAGCAGCGGGGACTTGCCGAACTCGGTCATGTTGGCGAGCAGCGGGACGTCGACGGCCTTGCGGAAGGCCTCGAACTCGGCCTCGTCGGCGAGGGCTTCGGGGAAGACCGCGTCGGCTCCGGCGTCGACGTAGGCCTTGGCCCGGTCGATCGCCGCGCGCAGTCCCTCGACGGAGCGGGCGTCGGTGCGGGCCATCAGCAGGAAGTCGGGGTCGCGCCGGGCGTCGACGGCGGCCCGCAGGCGGCGGGTCATGTCCTCGCGGGGGACGACCGCCTTGCCGTCGAGGTGGCCGCAGCGCTTGGGGTTGACCTGGTCCTCCAGGTGCAGGCCGGCGAGGCCGGCGTCCTCCATCAGCTGGACGGTGCGGGCGGCGTTCATGGGTTCGCCGAAGCCGGTGTCGGCGTCGATCAGCACCGGGAGGTCGGTGACCCGGGTGGTCTGCTGGGCGCGGGCGGCGACCTCGGTGGCGGTGGTGAGGCCGATGTCGGGCAGGCCGAGGTCGGCGGCGAGGACGGCGCCGGAGAGGTAGGCGGCCTCGAAGCCGAGGTCCTGGATGAGCCGGGCGGAGAGCGGGTTGAGCGCGCCGGGCATCGTCAACAGCCGCCCGGTGGCGAGGCGTTCGCGCAGGGCGCGGCGGCGCTGGGCGGGGGTGGTGCGGGTGTGCAGCATCAGAGCAGGCCCTTCGGGAGGAGTGCGTCGAACGCGCGCACGGCCTCGGTGTCGACGGCCGGGAAGAGCTCGTCCAGGTCTGCGGCCTTCAGCTCGGCGAGATCGGCGGCGGCTGCCAGGAAGCGGTCCTGGTCGGCGGGGGAGACGATGCCCTCGGCCAGGGTGCGGAACTTCCGCTGGTAGGCGGGGCGGTCGAAGGGGCGGGCGCCGGCCGGGTGGGCGTCGGCGACGGCCAGCTCGTCCTCGATCACCGTGCCGTCGTCCAGGGTGATCACCACGCGCCCGCCGAAGGCCCGGCGTTGCGGATCGGGGTCGTGGTAGCGGGCGGTCCACTCCGGGTCCTCGACCGTGGTGATCTTCTGCCAGAGCGCCACGGTCTCCGGGCGTTGGGCCCGCTCGGGGGCGTAGGAGCGCTCGTGGTGCCAGGCACCGTCCTCCAGGGCGACGGCGAGGATGTACGGGATCGAGTGGTCGAGGGTCTCCCGGCTCGCAGTCGGGTCGTACTTCTGCGGGTCGCCCGAGCCGGAGCCGATGACGTGGTGGGTGTGGTGGCTGGTGTGCAGGACGACCGAGCGGACGCCGTCCAGGGGCCCGGTCCTCTCGCGCAACCGCCGGGCCAGGTCGATGATCGCCTGGGCCTGGTACTCGGCGGAGTGCTCCTTGGTGTAGGTGTCCAGGATCGCCCGCCTCGGCTCGCCGGGCGCGGGCAGCGGCACGGTGTAGTCGGACCGCGGGCCGTCGAGCATCCAGGCGAGGAAGCCGTCCTCGCCCTCGTAGACGGGGGACGGGGAGGTCTCACCGCGCATAGCCCGGTCCACCGCCTCGATCGCGGCCTTGCCGGCGAAGGCGGGGGCGAAGGCCTTCCAGCTGGAGATCTCGCCCTTGCGGGACTGCCGGGTGGCCGTGGTGGTGTGCACGGCCTGCTGCACCGCCTGGTACACGGTCTCGGTCGGCAGCCGCAGCAGCGCGCCGAGCCCGCAGGCGGTGGCCGCGCTCAGGTGCGCGACGTGGTCGATCCGGTGGGCGTGCAGGCAGATGCCCCGCACCAGGGCGACGTGGACCTCGTAGGCGGCGACGATGCCGCGCAGCAGGTCGGACCCGCTGCGGCCGGTGTGCTGGGCGACGGCCAGCAGCGGCGGGATGTTGTCGCCGGGGTGGGAGTAGTCGGCGGCGAGGTAGGTGTCGTGGAAGTCCAGCTCGCGCACGGCCGTGCCGTTGGCCCAGGCCGCCCACTCCGGCGAGACCCGGGCGGTGCTGCCGAACACCCGGGCGCCCGGCGCGCCGTGGTGGGCGAGCGCCTGGGACCGGGCCACCGCCACGGGCCGGCGCAGCAGCGACGCGACGGCCACCGCCGCGTTGTCGATCACCCGGTTGACGGCCATGCCCGCGCCGGCCGGGTCCAGCTCCTCGGTGCCGGTGGCGACGGCGGCCAGCTTCCAGGCGAGCTGCTCCTCAGGCGGCAGCCGGTCGGCGCTGGGGTGGACGCGGACGTGGTGCTCGATCACGGGACTCCTCGGGGGCGCTCGACGGCTCTCGGTCTTGCATGACCGAGCCTGCTCGTCGGACGGCCGATGATCCAGCATGCCAACCGGTGGAATCCGTACGGCGGATTCCTGCGAACCTGCGAAACCTGCGAAACCTGCGAAACGCAGGAACGCCGGGCGGTGCTGAGGGGAGCACCAGGCAGGCGTCGCCCCTGCACCAGAGGATCAGGGGCCACGCCGACTTCGTGCCGGCGCCGCCCCGATCACCGGCCTGCGCACGCAGGCGGGAGGAATCCGGCTACACGAAGTTGCCGATCACCATGCCGTTGTACAGGCGCAGGGTCGACGCGAGGTCCGTCACGTAGATGTTGGGCGAACAGGACGGGCGTGTCCCACCGAGCGGATTCTTGCAGTTCTCTCCCTTGATGCTCGCGGACAGGATTCCCGCGGCGAACTTGTTCCCCTGCGTGCCGTACGAGTACACGGGGCCGCCGCTGTCCCCCTTCCCCGCCATGTTCTTGCCGGCGACCTGGTCGAGCTCGCTCACCACGCGCGTGGATCCCTCGATCTTCTTCTCCTGGTCCGTGCTGACGGCCCTTCCGCCGCAGACCTCCCCCGTGAGCGCGCCGCTCACGCAGAACTCCATGCCGGCGTAGAGGGTGCCGGGGCCGGTGAACTTCGACGTGGTCTGGGTCGTCGACTTGACCGGCCCGCCGGTGTAGAACCACGGCGAGGCCTTGTCCACCGAGATGAACGCACTGTCGTGACGGACGATCTCGTCCGCCACCTTGCCGATCACCAGGCCGTTGCCGCTCTTGACCGTGGTGCCGGACGACACGCAGTGCTCGGCGGTGATCAGGTAGTACTGGTCGTATCCCGCGGGGTTGTGCTCCTTGGGCCACTTGGCGCCGAAGGCGGACGTGCAGGTCGCGTTCAGACCCCCCACGGTGGTCTTGATGAGGGATCCGCCGAACCAGGGGGAGCCGTCCGCCTCCCGCAGACCCGTGTTGTGGGCGGCTTCCTCCGGCGCGACGGTGACGGGGATGCCGTGGGTGAGGCTGTCCGGGATCGAGGCCGTGCTCTGCAGGGAGGCCCGAGCGTTGTCCTGGGCTGCGAGCTGTGCGGCGTCGACGCCGATGTTCAGTGAGTTGCTGTCGTTGCTCGGCCCCGCGCTGATGATCTCCGCGCCGTTGACGCGGAGGTCGGACGTGATGATCGCGTGCGCCCGTTCCTTCAGCTCCTCGGCGTTGTAGCGCGAGGGAACGACCGAGACGGCGACGCCTCGGGCACGCTGGGCGGCGACCAGACCACCGATGTCCTGGGGAACCTCCCCCTTCCAGTAGAGGGTGTACCCCTCGTCCTTCACGGACACGACGATGTTGCCGTACCCGGTGGCCGGGTCCAGGTGAGCCTGCCGGTTGACCTCGTCCGCGGCCTCGACTATCCGCTCCTGGGCCTCGGCGAAGGCCTCGGCGGTGGAGCCGGTCGCCGGATCGGCCGACGCGGCGAAGGCCGGCCCCGACATCAACGGCGCAGAGAGGACCAAGGAAACCCCGCTGAGCAACGCAGCCAGCCGTCGGCCATGATGTGTCATCAACTTTCCTGCCTGTCGGGACGATTGCGCTTCTCGTGTACACGCACTTACGGGCTACAACGCGTCGCCCCGGGCGTCCGGTTCAGCAGGGCCCGGCGGCTCAGGCGCTCGCGGCGTGGTGGACGTGGAACCCCCGGCCGCTCTTGCGGCCGAGCAGTCCGGCCTCGACCATGCGGGAGAGTAGGGGCGGCGGCGCGTAGAGCGGTTCCTTGTACTCCTCGTACATGGACTCGGCGATGGCCTGCACGGTGTCCAGGCCGATGAGGTCGGCGAGTTGGAGCGGGCCCATGGGGTGGGCGCAGCCGTGGACCATGCCGGCGTCGATGTCCGCCGGGCTGGCGTGGCCGGCCTCGGCCATCCGGACGGCGGAGAGCAGGTAGGGCACCAGCAGGGCGTTGACGACGAAGCCGGCCCGGTCGCGGGAGCGGATGACGTGCTTGCCGAGGGTGTCCCGGGTGAAGGCCTCCACCCGGTCGAGGACGGTCGGGGCGGTGTGCAGCGAGGCGACCAGTTCGACGAGCGGCATGACGGGGGCGGGGTTGAAGAAGTGCAGGCCGAGGACGTGGGAGGCGCGGTCGGTGGTGATGCCGAGGCGGGTGACCGGGATGGCGGAGGTGTTGGTGGCCAGGACGGCGTCGTCGGCGACGAGCACCTTGTCCAGGGTGCTCAGCACCTCGGTCTTGACCCGTTCGTCCTCGACGACGAGTTGGCGGTCGGCGAGCGCTTCCAGGTCGTCGGCGAACAGCAGGTGGGCCCAGGCGTCCGTGCGCTGCTGCTCGTTGATCCGGCCGCGGTCGACGGCGCGGTGCAGGGAGCGGTCGATCCGGCTGCGGGCGGCGCGCAGGGCGTCCCGGCCAGCCTCGCAGACGACGGTGTCCAGGCCGGCGCGGGCGAAGACCTCGGCGATGCCGGAGCCCATCTGTCCGGCGCCGACGACCGCTACGCGGCGGATGTCGTTCATGGGGTGCTGCCTCCGTGGTCGGGCGGCTCAGGCCGCGGTGCGGATCCGCACGAGGTGGCGGGCGTAGGCCTCGGTGGTGAGGAAGGCGGGCAGTTCGGCGCCGAGGGCGGTCTCCTCCAGGATCCGTACGGCGTCGTCCACCAGCGCCGGGTCGGCGCCCTCGGCGAGCAGGGCGGCGCGTTCGCGGTCGATCAGCCGCCGTACGAGGTCGGGGGTGGCGAGCGATCCACCGGTCAGCCGGGAGCAGTGGTGCTGCCACTGCCAGATCTGGCAGCGGGCGATCTCGGCGGTGGCGACGTCCTCCATCAGGCCGAAGACGGCGACGGCCCCGGAGCCGCCGAGCCAGGCCGTCAGGTAGCGCAGGGCGACGGCGACGTTGGAGCGCAGGCCCTGTTCGGTCGGCAGGCCGACGGACAGCCTGTGCACGCCGAGCAGGTCGGCGGCGGTGACCTCGACGTCCTCGCGGGTGCGGTCGAGCTGGTGCGGGCGGCCGTCGAGGACGGTGTCGAAGGCGGCCCGGCAGGTGGCGACGAGGCCGGGGTGGGCGACCCAGGAGCCGTCGAAGCCGTCGCCGGCCTCGCGCTCCTTGTCGGCGCGGACCTTGGCCAGGGCCGCCTCGTTGGCGGCGGGGTCGCGCTGCGGGATGGCGGCGGCCATGCCGCCGATGGCGTGGGCGCCGCGGCGGTGGCAGGTGCGCACCAGCAGGTCGGTGTAGGCGCGCAGGAAGGGCTGGGTCATGGTGAGGGTGGCGCGGTCCGGCAGGACGTAGCGGGGGCCGTGCGTGGCGAAGTTCTTGATCAGGCTGAACAGGTAGTCCCAGCGCCCGGCGTTGAGGCCGGCCGCGTGCTCGCGCAGCTCGTACAGGATCTCGTCCATCTCGAACGCGGCGGTGATGGTCTCGATCAGCACGGTGGCGCGGATCGTTCCGTGCGGGATGCCCAGTTCGTCCTGGGCGAAGGTGAAGACGTCGTTCCACAGCCGGGCTTCTAGGTGGTTCTCCAGCTTGGGCAGGTAGAAGTACGGGCCGCTGCCGCGCTCGATCTGCCGCCGGCCGCAGTGGAAGAGGTGCAGGCCGAAGTCGACCAGCGCGCCGATCGCCGGGCGGCCGTCGATCAGGAGGTGCTGCTCGTCGAGGTGCCAGCCGCGCGGGCGCACGACGATGGTGGCGGGCGTGTCGCCGATCCGGTACCGCTTGCCCTCCGGGGTGGTGTCGTCGATCCGGCGCTCGATCGCGTCGAGCAGGTTCAGCTGGCCGGAGAGCAGGTTGTGCCAGGTGGGGGAGGTGGCGTCCTCGAAGTCCGCCAGCCACACCTTGGCGCCGGAGTTGAGCGCGTTGACGGCCATCCGGCGTTCGGGCGGGCCGGTGATCTCCACCCGCCGGTCCGCCAGGCCGGGGCCGGCGCCGGCGACCCGCCAGGTCGGGTCCTCACGGACGGCGCGGGTCTCGGGCAGGAAGTCCAGGGTGCCTCCGGCGGCGAGGAGCGCACTGCGGCGGCGGCGCTCGGCGAGGAGTTCGGCGCGGCGGTCGGCGAAGGCCTCGTGCAGGCGTGCCACGAAGTCCAGGGCGGCAGGGGTGAGGATCTCGTCGAAGCGGTCCTCGTGTTCGCCGAGGACGTCGATGCGGCTGGGCTGGCTCATCCGGTTTCTCCAAGAGAGTGGGCCCGGGGCCTCGTCCCTCAACGAGGCCCCGGGCGGCGGGGTGAAGGGCGGTCTCTCCCCAAGGAGGCCGCCAGGGCGGCTCAGTGGAACTGCTCGGCCTCGGTGGAGCCGGTCAGGGCGAGCGTCTCGGCGTTCGGGTTGAGCGCGGTGGAGACCAGGTCGAAGTAGCCGGTGCCGACCTCGCGCTGGTGCTTCACGGCGGTGTAGCCCTGCGGCACGGCCGCGAACTCGGCCTCCTGGAGGTCGACGTAGGCCGTCATCCCGTGCTCGGCGTAGCCGCGGGCGAGCTGGAACATCGAGTGGTTCAGCGCGTGGAAGCCGGCCAGCGTGATGAACTGGAAGCGGTAGCCCATCGCGCCCAACTCCCGCTGGAACTTGGCGATCTGGTCGTCGTCCAGGGCCGCCTTCCAGTTGAAGGACGGCGAGCAGTTGTAGGCGAGCATCTTGTCCGGGTACTCGGCCTTGAGCGCCTCGGCGAACTCGCGGGCCTGGGCGAGGTCCGGGGTGCCGGTCTCCACCCAGATCAGGTCCGCGTAAGGGGCGAACGCGAGGCCGCGCGAGATCACCGGGGCCATGCCCGGCTCGACCCGGTAGAAGCCCTCGGCGGTGCGCTCGCCGGTGCAGAACCGGGCGTCGCGCTCGTCGACGTCGCTGGTCAGCAGGTTGGCGGCGAGCGCGTCCGTGCGGGCCACGATCAGGGTCGGCACGTCGGCGATGTCGGCGGCCAGGCGGGCGGAGTTGAGGGTGCGGACGTGCTGGGCGGTGGGGACGAGCACCTTGCCGCCCAGGTGCCCGCACTTCTTCTCCGAGGCGAGCTGGTCCTCGTAGTGGATGCCCGCCGCGCCGGCCGCGATCATGCCCTTGGTGAGCTCGAAGGCGTTCAGCGGACCGCCGAAACCGGCCTCCGCGTCGGCGACGATCGGCACCAGCCAGTCCGGCCCGCCGTCCGCCCCTTCCGCCGCGTCGATCTCGTCGGCGCGCAGCAGCGCGTTGTTGATCCGACGCACCACCTGGGGAACGGAGTTGGCCGGGTAGAGGCTCTGGTCCGGGTAGGTCTGGCCGGCCTGGTTGGCGTCGGCCGCGACCTGCCACCCGGACAGGTAGATCGCCTGCAGCCCGGCCCTCACCATCTGCACGGCCTGGCCACCCGTCAGCGCGCCGAGGGCGTGCACGTAGTCCTGCTCGTGCAACTGCCGCCACAGGCGCTCGGCGCCCCGGCGGGCCAGCGTGTGCTCCTCGCGGACGGTGCCGGACAGCCGCACGACCTCGGCCGCCGAGTACGTGCGCTCGATGCCCGCCCACCGCGGGTCGGACGCCCACCGGGCGGCCAGCGCCGCCGCCTGCTGCTCCTGCTGCTGCCGGACCGACTGAGTCATGGGTCTGCTCCCCAGGGGTGCTCGTTGCGAAGGTTGTGAGGTACCTCACCGCGAGGGCGAGTGGGCGGCCGGGCGGTGCCGGGCGGCGGCGTAACACCGCAGGACGTGGACGCCCGGACAGCCTGCCCGGCCGCGACCGGGCTGGTCTTCCGCTGCTGTCCTGCGCACCTCCCGGCCGCACCACCGACTCTGGCACCCCGCGGAGCCGCCGTCACCGATGGACCACTGCCAACTTCTGCGAACGGTCTTCGGCACATCTGCGAAGGTTGCGACGACTTGACCCCCCGCGGTGCGGCTAGGCTTCCCGCACCGGGTCGGTCGATGCGCGCAGTGGGGGAGAACGACACGATGGGAAAGGCCTTCGCCGGCGCCCGGCTGCGCCGCCTGCGCGAGGAGCGCGGACTCAGCCAGGCCGCCCTCGCCCGGCTGATCGACCTCTCACCCAGCTACCTCAACCAGCTGGAGCACGACGCCCGCCCGCTCACCGTGCCCGTCCTGCTGCGCCTCACCGAGGCCTTCGGTGTCGAGGCCGGGTACTTCGCCCCGCCCGACAGCGCCCGGCTCACCGCCGAACTGCGCGACGCGCTCGGCGAGGAGCTCGCGGCCGGACGGGTCACCGCCGGGGACCTCGACGAGGTGGCCGCGCGCCTGCCCGCCGTGGCGCGGCTGCTCATGGACCTCGGCCGCGGCCGACGGGCGGTCGCCGAGCAGCTCGCCGTCCTCGCCGGGGATCGTGGCCCGGCGCCCGACACCCTCACCCCGCACGAACAGGTCCGCGAGTTCTTCTACCGCCGCCAGAACTACCTCCACGAACTCGACACCGCAGCCGAGGAGTTGGCGAGATCCATCGGCCTGCGGCGCGGCGAGGTCAGGGCGGTGCTGGCCGACCGGCTCGCCTCCGGCCACGGTGTACGGACCGTCGCCGGAGGCGAGCACCTGCACCGGTACGACCCGCGCAGCAGGGTCCTGAGCCTGTCGGACCGGCTGCGCCCGGGCCAGCAGGCGTTCCGGATGGCCACCCAACTCGCCTACCTGGAACACGATCCGCTGCTGTCCGAACTCGCGGCCCAGGAAAGCCCGGAAGGCTCCACCGCCTGGTCGCTCACCCGGATCGGCCTGGCCAACTACTTCGCCGCCGCCCTCGTGCTGCCGTACGCCGCCTTCCACGCCGAGGCCGAATCGGCGCGCTACGACATCGAGCACCTCGCCGACCACTTCGGCGTCGGCTACGAGACGGTCTGCCACCGGCTCAGCACCCTCCAGCGGCCCCGGCTGCGCGGCGTGCCGTTCTCCTTCGTCCGGGTCGACCGGGCCGGCAACGTCTCCAAGCGCCAGTCCGCGACCGACTTCCACTTCTCCCGCACCGGCGGCACCTGCCCGCTGTGGAACGTCTACGAATCCTTCGCCGCCCCCGGCCGGGTCCACGTCCAGGTCGCCGCCATGCCCGACGGCCGGCGCTACCTCTGGACCGCCCGCGCCGTCACCCGCTCACCCGGCGGCTGGGGCCGCCCCGGCAAGACCTTCGCCATCGGCCTCGGCTGCGAACTCCGCCACGCCGCACGGCTCGTGTACTCGGCGGGACTGGACCTCGGCGACGTGGCGGCCGCCACCCCGATCGGGCTCGGCTGCAAGGTGTGCGAACGCCCGGCGTGCCCGCAGCGCGCCGCGCCCGCCATCGGCCGGCCGCTGGCGCTCGACGAGCACACCAGCACCTTCATCCCCTACCCCGCGCTGCCCGATCCCCGGAACTGAACGCCGCCGGCCGGCGTACCGACCCGGCCGACCGAGCCCGACGCCCCTCCGTCCGAGCCCGACGCCCAACGGTTCACCCCCGACGGGCTTCGCGCGGGCACCGCCCGACCCGCCCCCGGAATCCTGCGGTTGCCCGGAACTTCCCGGACGTCCGGCCCGACTTCTGGGCCGGGCGCCGTCGCCGACAGCGTCCGGCAGAGCACACCCCTTCACCCCAGGAGCGCGAGCATGTGCGGGATCACCGGCTGGGTGTCCTTCCACCAGTCCTTCCACCAGGACATCGGCCACGGCGCCGCCTCCGTCATCCAGGCGATGACCGACACCATGGCCCGGCGCGGACCCGACGCCGGCGGGGTCTGGCTCGGCCGCCACGCCGCGCTCGGCCACCGCCGCCTCGCCGTCATCGACATCGAGGGCGGCACCCAGCCCATGACCGACCGCCCCGAACACCCGCAGGTGGTGCTCACCTACAGCGGCGAGGTCTACAACCACCACCGGCTGAGATCCGAACTCGCCTCCAAGGGCCACCGGTTCGAGACCCGGAGCGACACCGAGGTGGTCCTGCGCGCCTACCAGGAGTGGGGAGACGCCCTGGTCGACCACCTGGAGGGCATGTACGCCTTCGCCGTCTGGGACGACCGCGAGCAGCGCCTGCTGCTGGTCCGCGACCGGCTCGGGGTCAAGCCGCTGTTCTGGGCCGAAACCGACGGCGGCCTCGCCTTCGGCTCCGAACCCAAGGCCCTGTTCGCCCACCCCGAGGTGACCCCCACCGTGGACGCCGACGGCCTGCGCGAGGCCTACAGCCTCCTGTTCAACACCGGCCCCACCGTCTGGGCCGGCGTCCGCGAGGTCCACCCCGGCAGCCTGCTCGTCCTCGACCGCGACGGCATCCGCGAACGGCGCTACTGGGAGCTGACCGCCCGCCCGCACACCGACGACCCGCAGACCACCACCGAGCTGATCGGCGGCCTGGTCGACCGCGCCGCCCGCACCCAGCTTGAGGCCGACGTCCCGCTGTGCAGCCTGCTCTCGGGCGGCCTCGACTCCACCGTCGTCACCGCCCTGATCGCCGACGAACTCCGGCTCCGCGAAGGGCCGCAGGCCACCCTGCGCTCCTACGCCGTCGACTACAGCGACCAGGCCGAACGGTTCACCGGCGACGTGCTGCGCACCGGCCACGACACCCCCTTCGCCGCCGAGGCCGGCGCGTTCATCGGCACCGAGCACTCCACCGTCGTCCTCGACCCCCGCGCCCTGCTCGACCCGGACAACCGGCGCGCCGTGGTCGCCGCCCGGGACTCGCCGATCGGCGTCGGCGACATGGACACCTCGCTCTACCTGCTGTTCGGAGAGATCCGCAAGCACTCCACCGTCGCCCTCTCCGGCGAGGCCGCCGACGAGGTCTTCGGAGGCTACCCGTGGTTCCACCACCCGAAGGCGCTCGCCGCTCGCGCCTTCCCCTGGCTCCTGGTGACCGGGGACCAGGCCGCCATGCCGCTCCACCCCGACCTCGCCGCCCGGCTGCGCATCCCCGAGTTCCGCGCCGACACCTACCGCACCGCCGTGGCCGCCGTCCCCCGCCTCGACTCCGAGAGCGCCGCCGAACACCGCCTGCGCGAGATGCAGCACCTCTCGCTCACCCGCTGGCTGCGCCAACTCCTGCACCGCAAGGACCGCCTCTCCATGGCCCAGGGCCTGGAGGTGCGCGTGCCCTACTGCGACCACCGCCTCGTCGAATACGCCTTCAACACCCCCTGGGCGATGAAGAACCACGACGGCCGGGAGAAGAGCCTGCTGCGCGACCTCGGTCGGGGCATCGCCCCCGAGTCGGTGCTGTGGCGGCCGAAGAACCACTACCCGGCCACCCACCACCCCGACTACAACGCGGGTCTGCAGCGGCTGGCCCGCGAGGCGCTGGACGCACCGCACGTCCGGGACATCGCCGACGAGACGGTCGTCGGGGCCGCCCTCGACACGCCTGCCGAGCAGTTGCCGTGGGGCCACCGGCTCCGCCTGGAGCGGGTCGTCGACCTCGCGCTGTGGCTCGACCACCACCGCCCCGCCCTGGCCCTCTGACAGTGATGATGTGACTGGTGGTTCTGCTGATGAGTCTGACTCGCCCTCTGACTGACGTCCTCGCCAGGAACGCGAACGCCCTTCGTGGCCCGACGGTGGTCGGGCCACGAAGGGCGCAGGACGGGGCGGACGCGGCCGACCCCGTTCCTGGTCGAAGGAGGAGCCGGCCCGGGCGGGCGGGTCAGCCGGTCTTCCCGACGCGGGTGGCCCAACGCTGCTCGACGTTGCTGAAGCGCCAGTAGGCGAGTGCGCAGGCCCAGACGACGACGAACATGCCGACGAGGATGTAGCCGACGTTGTCGAGGCTGATATCGGCGATCCAGCCGGTGACGGGGTCGGTGAGGTCGAGCTTCTCGTGCAGCACGCCGACCAGTTCGATGGTGCCGATGACGAAGGCGACGGCGATGGACAGGCCGGTGATGGTGAGGTTGTAGTAGACCTTGCGGACCGGGTTGGAGAACGCCCAGTGGTAGGCGAAGTTCATGAAGGTGCCGTCGAGGGTGTCGAACAGGCTCATGCCGCAGGCGAAGAGCAGCGGCAGGCAGATGATGGCGTACCAGGGCAGGCCGGAGGCGGCGCCGGAGCCGGCCATGACCATCAGGGCGACCTCGGTGGCGGTGTCGAAGCCGAGGCCGAAGAGCACGCCGACCGGGTACATCTGGCCGGGGCGGCGGATGGACTTGGTGAGCTTGCCGAGGATGCGGTTCATGAAGCCGCGCTCGTCGAGGTGCTTCTCCAACTGCCTCTCGTCGAACTGGCCGGCCCGCATGGCCTTGTAGACCTTGTAGATGCCGGCCAGGGCGATCAGGTTGAGCGCGGCGATGAGGTAGAGGAAGGTGCCGGAGACGCTGGTGCCGATGACGCCGAGCCACTGGTGGGCGGTGGACTGGCCGTCGACCAGGGTGCCGGCGATCTGCGCGCCGCCGGCGACCAGGGCGGCCATCGCCATGACGATACTGGAGTGGCCGAGGGCGAACCAGAAGCCGACCGAGACCGGGCGCTGGCCGTCGGCCATCAGCTTGCGGGTGGTGTTGTCGATGGCGGCGATGTGGTCGGCGTCGAAGGCGTGTCGCATGCCGAGGGTGTAGGCGGTGATGCCGAGGCCGACGCCGAAGGCCTGGTTCCCGATCGTGTAGTGGTTGGGCGCGACGAGCAGGAACAGCATGCCGAAGGCGACCACGTGCATGGCGAGGATGACGCCGAGCAGACTGGCGGTGCGGACGGTGTCCCGGCGCTGCCAGCGCGGGGGCAGGGGCAGGGCGGATGACGGGGTGTCGTCGGTGAGGGTCATGACGGGCGGCCTCTCCAGCTCCTCGATGGGGGCACCCCCGGCGAGGTCGGGGGAGTCGTGCGCGCCGTGGCCGGTCTCCTGGCTGGGGGATGGACAGTTCTGCCCGCGTCCGGGCAGGGCTGAGCGCACCCCGCGGCTCGTCTTCCCGTGCGCCGTACGGCACCGGTGACTGCCCGCAGTGGCTGCGGGCGCGCCGGGGGCACTTCCCGTTCACAGTGGCGAGGGCCGCGCCGGATTCGGCCCCTGAGGAGCTGTCACCGGACTTCCCGAACACCACGGCGGGGAACACCGTAGGGGCTCGGACAGTCAGTCGACAAGGCTGCGCAGTTGCGCATATGTTGCAATAACGCAAAGTGCTGACAAAGCCGTGACGAGGGGGAAGGGCAGCACATGCCCGAGGCAATCGATGCCCGAGCGGTTCAGGCTGCCGTCGCTGCGGTGGCCGACCGTGACCAACTGCGCGCTGTCGCCGAGAGGTTCGCGCTGTTGGCCGAGCCCGGCAGGCTGGCCTTGCTGGCGGCGATGCACGCCGCCGGGCCGATCCCGGTTTCCGACCTCGCCGGCGCCTGCGGTATCAGCCCGACCGCCGTCTCCCAGGCCCTCCGCCTCCTGAGGGCCTCCGGCGTGGTCTCGGCCGAGCGGGACGGGCGAGTGGTGCGCTACCGGCTCCGTGACCAGGGCGTCGCCCGTCTCCTCGACGAGACCCTGCCGAGGCGCGCCTGAACCGGGAGCGCCTCGGTGGCGGAACCCGGCAGCGAACGTGAGGGGAACACGCACCGGTGTCCCGGTGGGGACGGGTCGCATGGTCGGCGAGGCCGAAGGGCCTCCCCGGGGCAGGTCCGTTTCCTGACCGGGGAGGCCGGGGGCGTCAGCGCTGGGCGGTCAGGGGCGCGTAGGCGTCGGGGCGGCGGGTGGTGTTGAAGGGGAAGAGTTCGAGCCAGTCGTGGCGCTGGTCGAGGTCGAGGTCGGCGACCAGGACGGCGGCCTCGTCGCGCGGTGCCCGGGTGAGCACGCGGCCGTACGGGTCGACGATGAACGAGCTGCCGTAGAAGGTGAGTTCGCCTTCGGTGCCGATGCGGTTGGGGACGACCATGAAGGTGGCGTTGGCGATGGCGTTGCCGGTGATGACCTGCTGCCACAGCGGCTGGGTGTCGAAGCCGGGGTGGCCCGGCTCGGAGCCGATGGCGGTCGGGTAGACGAGCACGTCGGCGCCGGCGAGGGAGTAGGCGCGGGCGAGCTCGGGGAACCACTGGTCCCAGCAGGTCGGCAGGCCGATGGCGGCGTCGCCCACCTCGGCGAGGGGGAAGGCGTCCTCGCCGGCCGGGCCCTGGCGGAACCAGGTGTCCTCGTAGTAGCCCTCGGTCACGGGGATGTGCAGCTTGCGGGTGCGCTGCACCAGGGTGCCGTCGGGGGCGACGAGGATCGCGGTGTTGTAGCCGAGGCCGTCGGGGCCGTCCGGTCCGTCGGCCTTCTCGAAGAGCGAGGCGTGCACGTGGATGCCGTGCTCGCGGGCGGCGGCCGCGGCGAACGCGAAGGTCGGGCCGGTGCGCAGGTCCTCGGGCTCGACGGCCTGCGGGTGGTCGGACTGGCGCAGCACGGCGAAGTACGGGGAGAGCGTGAGCTCCTGGAGGGCGACGAGGGCGGCGCCCTGTTCGGCGGCGAGGCGGATTCCCTCCAGCAGGCCGGCCCGGTGCTGCTCGGGGTCCGCGTGCCAGCGCTGCTGGACGAGGGCGACCCGCAGGGCGGCGCGCCGGGGCGCGCGGGTGCGGGCCGGGGACGCGGGCGGGTTCAGGGCGGTGATCAGGCGCATGGCGGGTCCTCGGGTCATCTCGGGTCATGGTGTCGGGAGCAGGCCGAAGCCGTGCCGGAACGTTCCGGCACGGGTGACCCTAAGCGTTGCCGGAACGTTCCGGCAAGGGGGTGCGAGGAGCATCGCAGGCGCCCGGACCACGGGTGGCCTCCGGTTCTGCGTCTAGACTTCCGGGCTGTGACCAGCCGATCCGTGACCCTGTTCGACGTGGCCCGGGCGGCCGGGGTGTCCAAGAGCACCGCCTCCGACGCCCTCCTCGGATCCGGCCGGGTGGCCGAGGCGACGCGTGAACGCGTCCAGGCCGCGGCCCGAGAGCTCGGCTACCGGCCGAACTCGGCGGCGCGCAGCCTGCGCCGCTCCAGCACCGGGGCAGTGGGCCTGTACCTGCCGCGCACGGCGACCCGCCTCGACTACTACATGAAGCTGGCGTTCGGCGCCGTCGAGCGAGCCCGCGAGGACGGCCTCGACGTGGTGCTGCTGGCCCCCGGGAAGGCGGCGGAGGGCGGGCTGGCCGCCCGGGTCGACGGGCTGATGGTCATCGATCCGGAGGTCGACGACCCGGCCGTGCCCGGTCTGCTGGCCGCCGGCGTACCCGTGGTCACCGGGGAGCGCTACCTCGGAGGCGGGGCCGCACCCAGCGGATCGGTGGTGTGCGACAACGCCACCTCGCTCGCCGCCCTGCTGGACCACCTCGCGCAGCGCGGCGCACGCCGCCCGGCACTGCTGGCCCCCGGCCCGGGATCCGACTGGGCGACCGCCCTGCGGGCCGCCGCCGCCGACTGGACCGGGCGCCACGGCGTCGAGGTCGCCGTGCGAACGGTCCCGTTCGCGGCCACGCCGACCGAGGCCGAGGCCGCCACCACGGACCTGCTCGCCGGCACCCCGGGCCTGGACGCCGTGGTCTGCGCCCCCGACGGCGCGGTGCCCGGCGTGCTGGCAGCCGTGGCCCGGGCAGGCCTGCGGGCCGGAACCGAGGTGCTGGTGGCCGCCTGCGTCGACGGCGCCGCGGCACGCGGGTCGAGCCCGCAGGTGACGGCGGTGGACCTGCGCGCGGCGGAGTACGGCCGCGAATGCGCGGCCCTGCTCAGCGACCTGCTGTCGGGCGCGGCGGAACCGGGCGTGGTACGGACCCACGCCTGGGAACTCCACGTCCGGGCTTCCACCGCCGGTCGCGGCTGACACCGACCCGAACGGATACCGACCCGAACGGATACCGACCCGAACGGACACCGACCCGAACGGACATCGACCGCGGCCCCGGACGACGACCGGGCGTCCTCGTCTCCGGGGTCGGGGGCGAATGCATTCGTTCGGGTGGATTGGCACCGATAGCGGCAGGTGGGGCGCGGTCCGGCCGCCATGATGCCGTCACGGAACGACCACCCGTTGGGAGCGCCTCACCATGACGACGGAAGGGCGGACCACCACCGAGTCCGGCGACGAACCACTGGACCTGGCGGATCAGGAGCTGGTCCGCGATCCGTTCACCTCCTACGCGCACATCCGCGAACGCGAGCACCTGGTGCGGGGCCGCGTCCGAGGCGTCGACCCCATGTGGGTGGCGACCCGCCACGACGACATCCGCACGATCATGAGCGATCCCGACTTCACCATCGACGCCGCGACCGTCCCCGGCGCGAAGGTGGCCCACCGCACCGAACAGACCTGGCAAGCCCGCGGCATGTACGCGGGCCACGAGAAGTACCTGCGTGCCGGGATCTTCGACTCGGACGGCTCCGACCACCGTCGTCTGCGCGGCCTGGTCGCCGCCGCGTTCTCCCCGCGCCGCGTGGCCGCGCTGCGCCCCCGGATCGAAGCCATCGCCGCCGACCTGCTCGACCGCCTGCCGGACCACGCCGAGGACGGCGTCGTCGACCTGATCGAACACTTCGCCCGACCGCTGCCCATCACCGTCATCTGCGAACTCATCGCCGTCCCCGAAGCCGACCGCGACCGCTGGCGGAGCCGCAGCGCCACCCTGGCCGCCGGCACCTGCGGCGAGGAACTGGGCGACGCGCTCGCCGGAATGGTCGCCGACGCCCACCTCCTCGTCGGCCTCCACACCGCGGACCCGGGCGACGACCTCATCTCCGAACTGCTCGCGCCCCACCACGACGACCGCCTGAGCACCGACGAGCTCGTCTCGCTCATCACCAACCTGGTCGTCGCCGGGCACATCACCACCGTCAACCTCATCGCCAACAGCACCGAAGCGCTCCTCGCCCACCCCGACCAGCTCGCCCTGCTGCGCGAGGACCCCGCCCTCATGCCGCACGCCGTCGATGAACTCATGCGCTACTGCGGGCCCGTCGTGCGCGCGCTGCCCCGTTACGCCACCCGCGACACCACCGTCGGCGCCACCCCGGTGTGCGCCGGAGAAGCCGTCCTCCCGATCGTGTCCGCGGCCAACCGGGACCCCGCCGCCTTCGCCGACCCCGACCGCCTCGACCTCGGCCGCACCCGCCACAGCAAGGAGCCCCACCTCGGTTTCGGACACGGCGCGCACCGCTGCCTGGGCGCGCACCTCGCCCAGGAGGAGGCCGCTGTCGCCCTGGCCGCGCTGTTCAGCCGGGTACCCGACCTGCAACTCGCCGTCGACCCGGGGCACCTGCAACGCGGCACCAACCCGCTCAACTGGCACCTGAAGACCCTCCCCGTACGCCTCCAACCCCCGAGCCACACGGTGTCGCTCTAGCCCACGCCGGTCGCGTCTGCGGGCGGACCTGGCCGACGCGACTTAGCTGACCGGTGACTTCTCAGCCGTCCTCCCGAACGGTGCGGTAACCCAGCGCGCGGGCCAACGCGGCGACGGTGTCGAAGTTCGCGGTGGGCGAGAGCGCGGAAACTATTCGGCGATCGAGCGGGGCGTCCGCTAGCACGGCCGCCACCGCCTCCCGGTCGACGGACTGCTCGTGGTAGTCCTCGGCGTAGTCCACGAACGCCTCCGTACCGTCGGCGCCGGTGAGCAGGCCGAACAGCCAGTCGGCGCCGTCCGTCTCGCCGTCGGCGAACTCGACCGGCCCGCACCGCCAGTCGGTGCCGCCCGTCTCGCGCCAGGCGCACACGGTCGCGTCGAAGAAGCCGTCGAGCTGGAACTCCGGCGCCTGCGCGTAGTGCGCGAGCGGGCCGGGCAGTCCGTCGAGCAGGCCGGGCCAGTGCGCACGGTCCTCCTCCCGCCACGGGGTGGCGTCGCTCTCGTGGTCGAACCCGTAGAGGAACACCCCGGCCGGGTCGAAGACGATCGCGTACTGGTCACCGGAACCGTTGTCCATGCACGCCAGATCGACGCCCGGACGCCACCCGGCCACGTACGAGTGGTCGGGTGCGTAGGGGGCGGAGACGATCGAGTCCAGCAGCGCGAGCGCCCGGCAGCGGGCGCGCAGCTCGTCGGGCCCGGGCAGGGCGGCCAGCAGGTGGTGAACAGTCATGGCGCACACTCAACAACACGCCACTGACACTCCCGGTCCGCCCGCACGGCGTACGAGACGTACGGGGCGCGCGGGCCAACAGCCGGCTACGGCTTGCGGGCCAGTGCGCAGGAGATCAGCTGTTCCCACACCGTCGGAGCGGGCCTGTCCACGCCGTTCCCGGTGCCGTCGTCGTCCGGCGCGGGGTCCGGCCGCCACAGGGAGCAGGGGACCAGGCCCGGTTCGAGGAGCTCAAGGCCGTCGAACAGGCCGGTGATCTCCTCGTCGGTGCGCCAGCGGCCGCGGCCGAAGCTGCTCTGCAGCTTCTGCTCCATGAGCCGGGTCTCCTCGTTCCCGCCGGAGCGGAAGTGGGAGATGTAGACCTGACTGCCCGACGGCACCCGGTCCACCCACCAGCGCGCGAGCTCGGCGGGGCGTTCGGCATCGGTGAGGTGGTGCAGCACGGCGCTGAAGACGACGCCCACCGGCTCGTCGAAGTCGATCAACTCCTGTAGGCCGGGGTCGTGGTAGAGCTCCTCCGGCGCGCGCAGGTCCGCCCGGATCACGGTGGTGCGGTCGTCGGCGGCCAGCAGGGCCCGGCTGTGGGCGACCACGACCGGGTCGTGGTCGACGTAGACGACGCGCGCGTCCGGACGGTGCCGCTGGGCGACCTGGTGCACGTTGTCGGCGGTGGGCAGACCGCTGCCCATGTCGACGAACTGGGAGACGCCGTCGCGGGCCATGGCCGCCACGGCGCGAACGAGGGCCCCGCGATTGGCGAAGGCCATCGCCCGCGAACCGGGCAGGTCCTTGATGAAGAAGTCGCCGATCTCGCGGTCGACGGCGTAGTTGTCCTTGCCGCCGAGCAGATAGTCGTAGACCCGGGCGATGCTCGGCTTCGACTGATCATCCTCTGTGCTGCGATCGGTCACGGCAGCCGACTCCCCGTCCCTCGGACCAGTGCGGCCTCAAGCCTAGGGGTGTCTTCCCACCTCCGCCCGCGCGTCCGGGCGGGGGCCTCGGGCGTTCGTGCGTTCGGGGGGCACAGCGCGTGGCGTGTCCTGGAAGCGCCCTGACCGTGCGTCTTACTGGGGAGCGGCTGCTGGGACCGGCGGCCTCTGGACCGCCGCCCCAGCAGAGGAGAGCACAGTGGCGCAGAGCATGGCAGCCCTCGATCTCATTCCTTCGTGGAGCCGCGTTCCGAGGGTTGACGTCGCGCCGGCCCGGGATCCGGAGGCGGTGCGAGATCCGGAGGCGGTGGGGCTGCCGGTGGTCCAAGGGGCAGTGGCGGTGCCGGCGTGGATCGGGCTGGGCCCGGGGGCCGTGGAGGCCGCCGGCATGACGGGGGCGGCGGGCCGGGTGCTGCTGGTGCCCCGGGAGGACGGGCCGGACGTCGTGCTCTACGGGACGGGGCCGGAGGGTGCGGCAGGTCCCGATGTGCTGAGGGACGCCGGGGCGGCCGTGGCGCTCGCGGTGCCGGGCCGTTCGCGGCTGGCCGTCGTGGTGCCGTCCGGGGCGGGTGCGAAGCCGGCGGAGGCGGCGCAGGCGTTGGTGGAGGGGGTGCTGCTGGCCCGTTATGGCTTCGATCCGCTCAAGCGCGAGCCGTCCGGCACGGCGCTGGAGGCTGTCACGGTCGTGGCGGGTTCGGACTCGGACTCGGACTCGCGCGAGGCCGTCGAGCGGGGCGTCGAGCGCGGGGTGTGGCTGGCCCGCGCGACGATGCTGGCCCGGGACCTGGCCAGCGCGCCGCCCAGCCTGCTGACCGCGCCGGACCTGGCCGAGGTCGCGGTGCGGCTCGGCGCGCAGTGCGGCCTGAAGGTGGAGGTGTTCGGGCAGCGGGAACTGGAGGAACTGGGCTGCGGCGGCCTGCTGGGCGTGAACCGGGGCGGCGTGGACGAAGCCCGCATGGTCAAGCTCACCTACCTGCCCTCCGGCGCCGGTGACGGGACGCCCCGGCTGGCCCTGGTGGGCAAGGGCATCACGTACGACTCCGGGGGCATCAGCCTCAAGCCCGCCGACGCCGTGCACGCGACGATGAAGAACGACATGTCCGGTGCAGGGGCGATCCTGGCGGCCCTGTGCGTCCTGGCCGGCCTCGGCTGCCGGACGGCCGTGACGGGCTACCTGATGTGCACGGACAACATGCCCTCGGGCTCGGCGCTCAAGCTGGGCGACGTGCTGTGGATGCGCGGCGGCACGAGCGTGGAGGTGGTCAACGCCGACGCGGAGGGCCGCCTGGTCATGGCGGACGCCCTGGTCCTGGCCGGCGAGGAGCCGGGGGACGCGATCGTGGACATCGCCACCCTGACCGGCGCGTGTCTGCGGGCGCTCGGCGCCGAGACCGCGGGCGTGTTCGGCAACGCCCAGCCGCTGGTCGACCAGGTCCTGGACGCCGCCGCCCGCACCGGCGAGCCGGCCTGGCAGCTGCCGCTGTCGCGGCGCTACCGGCCGGAGCTGGACTCGGAGGTGGCGGACCTGAAGAACATGGGCGGCCCCAACGGCGGGGCGATCCATGCCGCGCTGTTCCTGGAGGAGTTCGTCGCCGGCCGCCCCTGGGCGCACATCGACATCGCCGGGCCGGCCCAGAACGACAAGCCGAGCGGCTGGCGCACCAAGGGCTGCACCGGCTTCGGCGCGCGCCTGCTCGCAGAGCTCGCGCTGGCCTTCACCCCTCCGTCGACGGCCGCGCGGACCGACTCCACCCGCTCGATCAGTGAGGAGGCCGGCCGGTGAGCGCCCTCGCCCACGCCCAGGCCGACGGCCCGCAGGACAAGAGCGCCACCGCCTCCGGGAACGGAAAGTCCGGCGGCGGGTCGGGGCGCGTCCTGGACGCCATCGAGAAGATCGGGAACAAGGTCCCGCACCCGGCCATCATCTTCCTGCTGCTGTGCGTCCTGGTGATCGTGCTGTCGGCGGTCCTGGCCGCGTTCGACGTCCACGTCACCAGCGAGACGGTCAAGTCCGTTCCCTACCCGGCCACGCAGGTCCACGAGGGCGGCACCGAGTACGCGGGCACCCACCTGCCGCCGGAGTCGACGTACACCCACCACTACGAGACCGTCGTCGAGACGACGAAGGTCGAGAGCCTGCTGTCCGGCGACGGCGTCCGGTTCCTGTTCACCTCCGCGGCGCACAACTTCAACGACTTCGGCGTCGTCGCGGTCATCCTCGTCATCATGGTCGGCGTCGGGCTCGCGGAGGAGGCCGGACTGATCGCGGCCGTGATCCGACGCCTGGTCAGGATCTCACCACCGGAGACCCTCACCGCGATCATCGTCTTCGCCGGCATCCTGTCCAGCATCGCCTCCGACGCCGGCTACCTCGTCCTCATCCCGCTGGGAGCGGTCGCCTTCATCAGCGCCGGGCGCCACCCCCTCGCCGGGATCGCCGCGGCCTTCGGCGGAGTCAGCGCGGCCTTCAGCGTCAACCTGCTCATCGCCCCGATCGACGGCATCATGACCGAGATCACCAACCAGGCGATCAGGCTCGTCAACCCCGGGCAGTCCCTCAACCTGACCGCGAACTACTACTTCGCGATCGGCTCCACCCTGTTCCTCACCATCGTCATCACCTTCATCACCGAACGCATCATCGAACCCCGCCTGGGCCCCTGGCAGCCGCGGGACACCGCCGCCGTCGCGGACAGCGAGGAACCCCCCGTCGACACCGCGGCCGAGGCCCGGGGGCTGCGCTACGCCGGCCTCTCGCTGATCGCGCTCGTGGTGGCCGTCACGCTGCTCGCGTTCATCCCCGGCGCGCCGCTGCGCAACCCGGAAACGGGGAGCCTGTTCGAGGACTCGCCGTTCATGGACGGCCTGATCGTCATCATCATGATCGCGTTCCTGGTGATGGGCTTGGCCTTCGGCGCGGGCGCGAAGACCCTGCGCGGCAGCGCCGCCGCGATGGACGCGATCACCAAGACCTTCGCCGGGCTCGGCGGCCTGATCTTCCTGCTGCTGATCATCGCCCAGTTCATCTCGTACTTCAATTACAGCAACATCGCCACGGTGGTCGCCGTGCAGCTCGCCGACCAGTTGGAGAGCGCGAACATCGGTGCGATCTGGCTCCTGATCGCCTTCATCCTGCTGACCTACGTCATCAACCTGATCATCCCCGGGATCATCCCCAAGTGGGCGATCTTCGCGCCGATCTTCGTGCCCCTGTTCATCCGCCTCGGCGTCGCGCCGCAGACCGTGCTGGCCGCCTACCGGGTCGGCGACTCCCCGACGAACGTCGTCACCCCGCTGATGGTCTACCTGCCGTTCATCGTCCTGCAGTGCCAGAAGTTCAGGAAGCAGGCCGGTGTCGGCACCGTCATCTCCCTGATGATCCCCTACACGGTCGTCGTGGCGGTGGCCTGGCTGCTGTTCTTCGTCGCCTGGTACGCCATCGGCATCCCGATGGGGCCGGGCGCGCCCGTCAAGCTGTGAACGCGTGCTTGCCGGTGCTCACTCGGCTCTCTCGGCTCTCTCGGCCGGGGTGTCGCTCCGGTCTGCGGACGGCCTTCGGACCAGGCCCGCGGGGTCGACGAAGCGCACCGTCGTCCGGGCCCGGAGCCCGGCGGCGCAGTCGGCCAGCAGCCTGCGGGCGATCGGGCGCACGGCGGTGACGTGGGAGAGGTCGACCGTGACCAGCGGCCGGGGCTGATCGCGGGCCAGGCGACGGACGCAGTGGACGATCTCCTCGGCGGCGGCGAAACCGAGGTCGCCCAACAGCTCCAGGTGGTGCGCGCCGTGGTCGGTGCGCACCACCTGGAGCGGTGAGCGCGCACGCTCGGTGTGCCGCAGGACGTGCAGGCCCAGTTCGGCGGACAGCTCCCGCAGGACGGCGCTCGCGCGGACGCTGTTGCCCCGAGGGTCCAGCGGGGGACTGAACACGCCGACGCCGAACTGGCCGGGGCCCACGGCGCAGACCCCTCCGCCGACGCCGCTCTTGGCCGGCAGGCCCACCCTCAGCATCCATTCCCCGCTGTGGTCGTACATGCCGCAGGTGGCCATGACCGACAGCGTCGCGCTCGCCGCGTCGGCGTCCACGACGCGGCGCCCGGTCACCGGGTTGCGCCCGCCGTTGGCCAGCGTGGCGCCCATGACGGCCAGGTCGACGGCGGTGACCTCGATCGCGCACTGGCGGAAGTACACGTCGCAGGCCTGCTGGGCCGGGCGCTCCAGCACACCCTGGGAGAGCGTGAGGTAGGCCAGCGCCCGGTTGCGGTCCCCGGTGGCGGCCTCGGACCGGTAGACGTCCTCGTCGACCGTCAGCCGGCGGCCGGCGAAGCCCGACAGGGTGTCGCGGATCCGTTCGAACGCGGCCTCGCAGTCGCCGCCGATCAGCGCGGTCGTCACGATCGCCCCGGCGTTGATCAGCGGGTTCGCCGGGCGCCCGGTGCCGGCCTCCAGGCTGATCGCGTTGAACGGCTCCCCGCTCGGCTCGAACCCGACCCTCCTGGCCACCTCGGCCAGCCCCAGCTCCGACAGTGCCAGCGAGTACACGAAGGGCTTCGAGACCGACTGGATCGTGAAGGCGGCCGACGCGTCACCGGCCTGATAGGCGTGGCCCTGGACGCTGACCATGGCGAGGCCGAAGGCGTGCGGGTCGGCGCGGGCGAGTTCGGGGATGTAGCGGGCGACGTCACCGGCGGTATCGGCGCGGTGCCGTTCGACGAGTTCGGCGAGCACCGCCGCCACGGGCTCCATCACCGCACCACGGCGGCGCAGCGCGCGGGCCCGGTCGGGCCCTGCCCTCGTGCGGGCGCCGTCCGGCGGAGGGGGTTCACGAGGTGAGGAGGCGTTGCTTGGCCGCCGTGAACTCGTCGTCGGTCAGCATCCCGCTCTGCCGCAGTTCGACGAGGCGTTCGAGCTGGGCGAGCGTCTGGTCGTTCGGCGCGGCGCCCGGCACGGCCTGAGACGCGGGTGCGGGCGACGGCGGTGCCGGGGCCGCCTGCGCGGTGGCCTGCTGGTGCCGGGCGGCGACCCTGCTCGACACGGACGTGGCGGTCCCGGCGATGACGGCGGTGCGGGCGGCGGTGCCGATGAGCCCCGGGCGTCCGCTGCGCGACAGACGACGGCCGATCATGACAGCTCCTTCTCGGAGTCCGGCTCCCCTTTTGGAGTCCGATCTTTCAGAGACCGATCGCGGCGAGGTCGGCCGCCGCCACCACGGTGTGCGGCACGTGCTCGCGCGTGACCAGGACCCCGTCCGCGTCGTCGAGTGCCCGCAGCAGCGGCGCGGCCCAGCGGTGCTCCCAGACGATGATCGCCGCCGAGCACCCCGCCGGGATCTCGTCGCAGACGCTGGCCAGGTCCTCGTCGCTCAGCAGGCCCATGATCTCGCCGTCCAGTTCGGCGAACACGGCGGCTTCGTCGCTGTCCAGGGCGTCGAGTTCGAGGACGCGGACCGTCCCCCGCTCGTCCCTCTTGATGAAGGTGAGGTCGAGGATGCGGATGATCCCCTCGGAGGTCAGGCGCTTGAGCTCCGGCAGGATCGCCCCCCGGAACCGGTTGCCCGGGAAGGCCATGACGGCGTACTCGACCGGTCCGACGTCCATGGCGCCACGCCCCTTCCGCATCGCGTCCCGCCCGTACCCTCATCCTCCGCCGCCCCGAGCGCCGCCGCGACCGCGCGGACGGCTCACCCGTACTGATGACGTACTGAGGGCGCGCTGTTGACGAGTGGAACCGGATCGCCGGGGGCCGCACCACCTCCCCCGGCGTTCCGCCGTACCACCGGGACCTGCGGAAAGCCGCCGCGGACGGGTGAGCGCGGGCGGCCCGCCGGGGCGTGGGCGAGGGGCGGAAACGGGCGCCCGGCCGCAACGGGGAGCGGTACCGTCGGGCGGGTGACCCGACCGGCCGAAGAACCCTGCGACCGGACCCGCCGCGCACCCGCCGCGGCCGTGTGAGAAGGAGTCCCGTGTCATCGCCTTGTGACCCCCGATACGCCGCCGTCGGCGATGTGAGCACCGCGCTCATGATGATCGACTCCCGGCTCAAGGCCGTCTACGACGGTAGGACCGGGACGGACCCCGAACAGCAGCGGCTGGTCGACGAGTTCGCCGCATCCGTGGGCCCCGAAGAGTTCAACGCGCTGCTGGACGGCGCGTGCACGCTCATCTACCTGTTCATGAACTGGCTGCGGTCGGCCTGCGAGGAGCACGACAAGGACGTCATCGAGCACGTGGTGCCCACCCTCGTGGCGACGATGCGGATGATGCCCAGGACCTTCCGCCCCGAGGTCATCCCCACCATGGCCGGCCTGGTGATCGCCGCGGGCAGCGGCCTGAGCCCCAACCTGTGGCGCGCGCAGTACGGGCCCTGGACCGACGCCGAGATGAACCCCCTGGAAGCCACGGCCACCCTGCTCGCGGAGCACGTCAACCGGGTGTCCGGCGACGACCACGACTTCGCCACCCGCCTGATCACCGACGCCCTGTCCAAGCTGGACCAGGACTGAGGCGCCACCGCGTGCCCTCGACCACGGGGTCGAGGGCCGGTCATCCGGTCATCCGGTGATCGCGGAGAGCCGCCGTCGCGGTGTCACGACTGTTCCCCCGCCCGCAGTTCGGTGGCGATCTGGCGCCGGCCGGCGACCAGCGTCTCCAGCACCACCCCGAGGCCGACCAGCAGGGCCAGGCCCGCGGTGGGCAGCAGCACCGGCATCAGCGCGGGGGTGACGACCTCCCCGACCCTGGCACCGACCAGGGTCGAGATGTCGAACGCGCCGCCCAGCAGGGCGACCGCCGCCACCGCGACCAGCCCGCCGCCGACGGCGGCCGCCAGGGTCTGCGGCAGCGCCTCGGCGACGATCAGCGCCAGCCCCTGGCGGGGCCGCAGGCCCATGGTGCGCAGCCGGGCGAGCACGGCCGTGCGGTCGGGCGCGGCCCGGAACAGCGTCAGCAGCACCGCGAGCAGGGCGAATCCGGCGCTGGCGGCACCCGAGTACCGGAACAGCCGCCCGGCGGCGTGCTGCAGCGGGTCGTCGCCGAGCTCGGCGACGGTCTCCCGGCTGCTGTGCACCGTGTATCCCGCGGGCAGACCGCGGACGGCCTTGCCGACGGCCGCGGCGTCGTCCGCGATCATCTTGGCCAGGCCGGTCGGCCGGACCCCGCCGTTGTCCCGCAGTGCCGTCCTGACCCCTTCGGGGTCGATCTCGCCGACGGCGAACCACTGGTTCACCCGCTTGGCGTCCGGCAGCCGCTCCCAGGCGGGGCCGGCGGGAACGACGGCGAACGGCTTGCCCGGGTCCGGCAGGGCGGGGGTGGCGCCGACGGTCCCGGCGACGGCGAGGCGCAGGTCGTTGCCGTTGGGCGTGCGCACCTGGGACGACCCTGCGGCCAGGTGTTCGGCCAGGTCGCGGCTGACCAGCGCGGGCACCGGGGTGTCCCGGCCGCCGGCCGCCCCGGCCAGCTTCGCCGGATCGAACTCGCCGGCCCCGAGGGTCCGGGCGATCTCGGCGTACGCCGCCGGATCGACCACCATGATCAGGTAGGCCTCGGTGTAGCGCTGGTCGGCGCCGACGATGCGGGCGTTGGGCTCGACCCAGGCCGCGGTCGAGGCCCGCACGCCCGGCAGGGCGTCGGCGGCCTTGGTGAACGACTCGGACAGGGTGGCGTAGCCCGGGAGGGAGACGCCGATGTCCCCGCCCGTGGCGATGCGCGCGGCGCGGGTCCGGGCGTGATCGACGGTGTCGAGCACGGTGGCGCCGAAGCCGGTCGTGGTGACGGCGATGACCAGGGCGAGCAGCGGCAGTGCGGAGGGCCGGTGGCGGCCCGAGTCGTCGCGGGCGGCGCGGGCCAGGCCGAGGAAGCCGATCAGGCCGCGGCCCCGGCCGACGAGGGCGGCCAGCCGGCCGACCACCACCGGCTCGATCCGGGCCAGCAGCAGGCCGCCGGTGACGGCGAGCAGGAGCGGGGCGGCCACCAGCAGTGGATCCGGCCCGGAGCCGGTGCCGACGCCCCGGTGCCGGACCTCCGCCACAGCCGCGGCGGTGACCGCGAGGACGGCGAGTTCGCCGACCAGTCGGCGGCGGCCGCCGGCGGGCCGCCGGCGTGCCCACAGCAGGGCCGCGCGGGCCGGGAAGGCCAGCAGCGTGATCAGGGCCGCGGCCAGGGCCGCCAGCACCGAGCGGTCCCAGCGGGGGGTGGGCAGCAGCACCAGGGCGAGGGCCGTTCCGAGCACGGCGGCCGGCAGGACGGTGACCGCACCCTCGGCGATCAGCCGTCGCAGCACCCCGGCGCGGGAGCCGCCGCGGGCCTGGAGCAGCCTGATCTCGGCGGTGCGCCGGTCGGTGGTGAGGGCGGCGGCCAGGAACAGCACCACGGTGGCGACGCCCGCGACGGCGGCCGGGCCGATCGTGCTGAGCGGCAGCGAGGCCTGGTAGCGGTCGTCCGCCCGGCCGAGGATCTCGGGAAGGCCCGAGGAGGTGTGCAGGTCGGGACGCCGGGTCGCGTCTGCCAGGGCGGTGGCGTCGCGCCCGGTCAGGAAGGAGCTGAGGATGCCGCGGGTGCGGTCGAGCTGGTCGGCGTGCAGCGAGGCGGCGTCGACGGGCAGCTGCCAGAAGTTCTCGGCGTTCGAACCCCAGCGGGCCATCGCGGGCAGGCTGTCGCCGTCGACGAATCCGCTGGTCATCCAGTGCTCGTGCTCGGGGTCGGTCCTCAGACAGGCGCGGGCCGGGCAGCCGAGCTCCTCCCAGAACGGGTCCTGGGGGTCGTTGACCTGGTAGAGGCCGACCACCACGGTGGTCCGCTTGGCGCCCGAGCCCTCGGTGCCGTTGTCGATGACGTCACCGAGCTTGATGTGGATGCTCTCGGCGGCCTTCTCGCTGATCACGATCGGCAGCGGACCGCCGACGGCGCCGGGGGTCGGCCAGGTGCCGTCGGTGAGGGTGGCCCGGGCGGCCAGGTCGTGCAGGTAGAGCAGGCCGAGGACCGGGTCGGTCCTCCTTTCCGCGAACCGGTCGTACTCCGGATTGCCCATGCCGCGGTCGCCCAGGGCGCGGGCGCCGTAGGCCTGGCCCGACTGGGTCAGCGTCAGCTGTCGACCGACCAGCTCGGTGAGCTGCCGCTGCACCCGGTCGAGTTCGGCGGCCTTGTCGTCGTCCCGCGTCTTGGACGTGGTCTGCAGGCTGGTCTGGTTGAGGCCCTTGTGACCGACGAAGTCCTGGAGCGCCGTGTCCGCGCCCCGGTCCGCGATGCGGGGGAAGGCCGCCGCCAGGAAGACGGCGACGAACGCCAGGGCCGCCATGAGCAGCGCGGCCAGCGGGTTCGCCCGCAGCCTGGTGTGGACCCAGCGCGCGGGGCGGTGGGCGGTCCCGGTGGTGGGCGCGGTGGTGGGTACGGTGGTGCCGGTCCGGGGGGTCACCGCTCCTCCACGTGGCGCAGCCGGGTGGCCACGTCCCGACGGCGGCGTCCGATGGGGAAGGCCGACAGCAGCGGGGCGGCAGCCGCCAGCGGCGGTCGCCCGCGCGGTCGGCGCACGACGAAGCCGAGCATCAGGTTCTCCCCCCGGGAGTATCCCGGCCCACCCCATTGATCCGATCCAGGCACATATCGGCCGTGGACGGACACCCGCGGGCGCACCGGCGCAGTGATCACCGACATTCGGTCGCCGGATAGCGGACGATGCTGTCAGATTCGTTCCGGGAACGGAAGGGATCTGGGCGAATCAAGTAAGCAAGGGCAAATGCCATGCACACTTCACAATTCTGGTATTTGCTGCACTCCTTTGACCAGCGGAAATTACTTTCCCGAATCTTCTGCTCGGGATCGTGAACCCGTGAGCCGCTGCGTCCGTTGGCCCGGGCGACCACCGGCTCGATGGTGGCTGTGGCCGCACCCGTTCCGGAGGAGGTTCGACAGCGATATTCTGTCGCGTTGTCCGAGGAATCCGGGGTTGCGACCGGAAAGCGCGGCCATGCGAGATCACCGGCCTGGGTGGATTCCCAGTGTGCCGATCGCGGGAATGAGCCCAGGCGGTGGAGCGAAGAAAGGCTCGGACCAGGTCTCCTGGCGCAGGAGTTCGAGCAGGGCCGTTTCCGCCGGGCCCGCAGCGTGGCGGACGACGGCGATGACGGGATGGGAGACGGGCGGGGACACCGGGCGCGCGAGGTGCTCGTGGCCGTGGGGCACCGCGGAGGCCGGGACGAGTGTCACCCCCAGCCCGTGGGCGGCCCAGCGTACGGCCGTCGCCGTCTGGGACACCCGGGCGACGGTGGCCGGGGTCAGCCCGTTCTCGAGCAGCACGTCCAGCAGCACGCCGTCGAGCGCGCTGTCGCGGTCGAACCGCACCCACGGCTCCCCGTCCAGGTCGCGCAGCTCGACCCGGTCCGTGGCGAGCAGCCGGTGCCCGGCGCCCAGCACCACGACGAACTCCTCGTCGCCGAGGTGGTGGGCGTCGGCGGGGCTCCGCTCGCACACCGCCATCAGGGCGAGGTCCAGCGTGCCCCGGCGGCCCAGCCGCTCCATCTCGGCGGAGCTCGGCTCCTCGAAGACGGTGACCTCCAGCCGGGGGAAGCGGCGGCGCAGCGCGCCCAAGGCACCCGGCAGTTGCCGGGTGCCGAAGCCCATCTGCACCGCGACCGTCAGCTCGCCCACCAGCTCGTCGGCGCCGGCCCGCGCCGTCGCCCTCGCCCGCCGCGCCGCGCTCACCGCGGCCTCCGCCTCCCGCAGGAACGCGCGGCCGACCACGGTGGGCACCAGCCCGGTCGGCGTGCGGGCGAACAGCTCCACACCGAGCTCCCGCTCCAGGGCGCGGATCTGCTGGGACACCGACGGCTGGGCGACGTGCAGCAGCTCCGCCGCGGCCGTCACCGAACCCTCCTCGGCAACGGCCAGGGCGTACTCGAACTGACGAAGACTCATCGACTCCCGTCCCCTCCCCACGTCGTCCTCGGGTGCACAAGGCGGCGCCCCGTCGCGTCCCAGATGGACGGGTCCCAGGCTATGAGGTGGTCGACGAGACGCCGGCCGCCGGCCACCACCGGCGGACAGGGCCTATAAGACGAGGGGATCCGGATCCTTCGCCGCCGGATGCTCCTCCGAGACCGTGGTGCTCAGCGCGCGGGCCTCGCGGTCGAGGGCCAGGTGGAGGCCGACGGCCAGCATGGGAATCGCGGCGAGCACGAACGCCCACTGTATGTCCCAGCCGACCAGCAGGCCCATGGCCGCGATGGAGAGCGGTTCCAGCGTGGCCCGGGGCAGTTCCATCACGCTGCTGACCCGGCCCAGCACGTCCGTCGGGGTCCTGGTCTGGATGAACGTCGGCAGCGCGACGTCGCTGGAGTACGCGACGCCGATCCCCAGCAGGGTGAGCACCACCGCCGCGCTCCACACGCTGGGAAGGAAGCCCAGCAGCACGAAGGCGGTCCCCTCGCAGAGCGTCATCCCGATGATGAGCAGTCCCCAGCGGCGCGGCAGCCCGGTGAAGACCGCGCCGATGGTGCCGATCAGCTGCCCCAGTCCCCAGGCGGACAGCAGGACGCCCAGTGCGAGCGAGCCCTGGGGGAAGGTCTTGGCCAGCGCGGGCAGCCCCACGCTGAAGAGGCCGCTGTAGCTGAGGGCCGCCGCGCCGATCAGCAGGAGGACGGTACGGATCTCCCTGCTGCGTCCGGCGTAGCGGAGCCCCTCGACGATCTCCCGCCGGATCGCCGTGAACGACTTGGCACCCTCGTCGGCCTCGCCCGCCTGGTCGGAGGCCTGGTCGCCCGCCTGGTCGGACGGTTGTCTGCGGGGTGCGCCGAAGACCGTCAGGGCGGCGAAGAAGAAGGTGAAGGCATTGAGCAGGATGGTGGTCGACGTCCCCACCGCAGCCACGAGGGCGCCGCCCAGGATCGGCCCCAGCAGCCGGGCCCCCTGCTCCCCGAAGCCGACGAGTGCGTTGCCCCGGGCGAGGTGCTCGGGCGGCAGGAGGGAGGGGATGATGCTGCCGGCGGCCGGCCAGAAGAACGCTTCGGCGACGCCGGTGAGCGCGCCGAGGGCGTAGAGGTGCCACGTGCTCACGTGGTCCGTCAGGGCGACCAGCCCCAGCGTGGCGACGGCGAGCCCCCTGAGCGTGTGGGAGCAGAACATGACGGCGCGCGGGGAGAGCCGGTCGGTCACCGCGCCGCCCACCAGCATCAGCACGCCCCGGGGGACGGCCTGGACGAGCAGGATCGTGGCCAGCGTGGTCGTCGATCCCGTCTCGTTCAGGATCAGCCAGATGAAGGCGACCTCGAAGCTGTAGTCCCCCACCAGGGAGACGGTCTCGCCCAGCCACACCCGCCGGAAGGGCCGGTGTTTCAGCGGCTGTCGCACCTTGTCGAGCATCGACTACCTCTCTGCTGTTGCACTTTTCCACGATGAAGGACTGGGGGACACTGCGGGGCACCTGCTCTTCGACGCTCTCGGCGGGGCGCGCGCGGCCGGTCTGTGGTGGGGAACGTTCTCTTCACTGGGGTGCGAACTCCAGGTGGAATCTGTCATGGACGGACGTGACGAGCCGGAGCAGCTCGTCATGGGTGGCGACGGCGCCCCGGACGAACGCCAGGCGCTGTGCGGGGTGGCGCCAGTCGACGGGCTGCCCCGGGGCCGTCGCCACGTCGACCTCGCCGACGCCGGGGAGGGCCCGTACGGCGTCGGCGCCGTCGATCGCCCGGACGGTGCCGACCGTGCGCGGTGGCACGATGAAGTACTCGAAGGTCACCGCCGCCGGCCGGGGGGCCGTGACGGGCTCGACGCCGCGCTCCAGGGCCAGCTCGAAGGCGAGGGCGAGCAGATCGATGCCCAGCGCCCGGTCCAGCAGGCCCACGGCGCGCCCGCCGACGCGTCCGTTGACCTCGATGACGCGGGGGCCGTCCGGGGTGAGCTTCACCTCCGTGTGGGTCACCCCGGTCGTCACGCCGAGGGCCCGGACCGCGGCCGCGGCGAGCTCGGCGACGTCCTTCTCCACGGCGGGCGTGAGGGTGGCGGGCAGGAACAGTCCGGTCTCCCGCAGCGGGTCCGCCAGGGCGAACTTGCCGGTGACGCAGAGGGTCGTGACCTCCGCGTGCTGCACGACGGCCTCGACGGAGACGTAGTCCCCCCAGTCCGGTCCGGCCACCGCGGGGTCCCCGGGCAGGTACTTCTCCACGACGAAGTCGCGCGGGCCGCCGCCCGGGCCCGCCGGCCCGTCACCGGGCCCGGGGGCGAGGCCGACGTCGGCCAGGGCGCGCCGCTGCTGCTCGGGGTCCGCCAGCCGTACGGTGTCCTGGCTGCCCGCCCCGGTACGGGGTTTGAGCACCACGGGGTAGCCCAGGCGGGCCACGGCGGTGTCGACCTCGGCGGCGGAGCGCACCACGACGCTCGGGGTGTGGTCGACCCCCGCCGCCGCGAACGCCGCGCGCTGGTCGGCCTTGTCGGTGAGCAGCCGGACGGTGTCCGGCCGGTGGTAGGGCAGGCCGAGGGCCTGGGCCAGCCGCGCGGTGCCGGCGAGGCAGTACTCGCTGAAGGTGACGATGCCCGCGGGGCCGTGCTCGCGCAGCAGTTCGGCGGCGGGGGTGTCGTGTCCGCTGATCTCGCAGACCCGTGCCCGCCGGCGCATCCCCGCGAGCAGCGGCGCCACGCCCGGTACGGCCGGGTCGCAGACGAAGACCACGTCGCACAGGCCGCGGGCGGCGCCGAGGATCTCGGCCGGCCCCGCCGACCCCCTGCCGTAGACGACGGCGACCGTGGGAAGCGTGTCGGTCACGGGGACTCCGGGGAGCCGGCCGGGCCCGCGGGGGCCGGTGCGGCGGGGGCCGCCTCGCGCCGGGCGGACTTCGGGGTCATGTCGTCCCACTCCTCCTCGATCCTGCGCAGGCAGTCCTCGCGGGACGCCGGCTCGCCCACCGTCCGCCACCCCTGGGGGACGTCGTGGTAGGTGGGCCAGATCGAGTACTGCTCCTCGTGGTTGACGACGATGCGGTACTGGTCCTCGGTCACGGCGCGTCGTTCTCCTTTGCCTTCGGGGCGAGCTCGGGCAGGCCGTGACGTTCCACAGCGGTCACGTACAACTCGCGCAGGAGCGGGTCGCGTACGCGGCCCCGTTCGTAGTGGGCGCGGAAGTTCTGATCGTAAATCCTGAACCAGGCGCGGTGCTTGTACAAGAAGAGCACATCGTGGGGCGCCATCCGGCGGATCGCGAACAGGCCGACGGGGGCCACGGAGACGGGGAAGAGCGGGTTGCGCACGGCCCGTTCGTCGCAGTGCGGGTGGAACTGACCGACCATCAGCCCGTGGGCGACCGCGTTGTTCTTCAGGTCTTCGTACGCCTCGTCGAGGACCCGCCAGCCCTCCGGCCCGGTGGCCGGCAGCACCACGATGCGGCAGTCGAGGGAGGCTCCGGTGTGCGTACGGCTGCGTTCGGTACCGAGGGCGAACGTGGACATCTCCGCCTCCAGGGCCTCGCGCAGCTGCCGCTCGTCCTTCCCGGTGACGTCGTAGCGGAAGCTGAACTGGGCGTCCTTGCCGCTGAGGGCGGGCGGGATGAAGGGGCAGACCGGCCCGGTGCGGCCGAGCTCGTCGTGGGGCCGGCTGATGTACTGGCGCAGCCAGGTGTGGACCTGGGCGAAGTCCCGGGCGTGCCGGGCGGGTGACTGGGGTTCGATCACCCGGATCCACAGGCCGTCCATTCTGGCCAGATCATTGTCCTGATCCTGCATCACCTGCGTCATGCGACGGTCTCCTGGGCTCGGTCGCCGGGGGGTGCCGGGGTGGCGCTCGGGGCGGTCAGCCGGCACAGATCGGCGTACGTGGGAGCGGCGTAGAGCTGGGCGAAGTCGAGGGTCGGTCCGAGCTGGGTGCGCACCTGTTCGACCAGGCGCATCAGCCCCAGGGAGGTGCCGCCGTCGGCGAAGAAGTCGGAGTCGGGCAGCGGGTGGTGCCCCGTCTGGGACTCCCAGGCCGCGGCGAGTGCGGGGTGGCCCGGGGCGGCGGTGTCGTGCGTCCGGGCGTCCGCGTCGTGCGTCCGGGGATTCGCGTCGTCCGCGTCGTCCGCGTCGTGCGTCCGGGCGTCCGCGAGACGGGCGAGGGCGGCGCGGTCCACCTTTCCGGTGGGCCCCAGCGGAAGGGCGTCGACCGCGATGATCCGCTCGGCCACCAGATGGCGCGGCGCCCGCTGCCACGCGCCCCGGCGCACCGCGTCGGTGTCGACGGACGCCGGCGTGAGGAAGGCGGTCAGGACGGCGCCGTCGGGACCGGTACCGGCGATGACCACGGCGTCGTCGACGGCGGGGTCGGCGGCGAGGACCGCCGCCGCCTCCGCCGGATCGGTGCGGAAGCCCCGGACCTTCACCTCGTCGTCGGCGCGCCCGAGGAAGTCCAGGGCGCCGTCGGGGAGGTGCCGTACGCGGTCACCGGTGCGGTACATGCGGGCACCGGGCCGCGCGGAGAAGGGGTCGGGCACGAACCGCGCGGCGGTCGCGGCGGGGTCGTGCAGGTAGCCGCGGGCGAGCCGGGGGCCGCCGAGGTAGAGCTCGCCCACCGCGCCCGGGGCGACGGGCCGCAGCCGTTCGTCGAGGACGTGGCACGTCGTTCCCGCGACGGCGGTGCCGATCGGGAACGCGGCGGAGTGCTCGCGGTCCCACGCGGAGGCGTCCCCCAGGGTGCTGAAGGTGGTGTTCTCGGTCGGGCCGTAGCCGTTGACCAGCCGGGTGGCGGGGTGGGCGGCGGTGAAGGAGCGCGCGGTGCCGGCCGGGACGGTGTCACCGCCGGTGACGAGGGTGCGCAGGGTGCCCAGCGCCGGACCGTGGTGGGTGGCCATGAGGCGGAAGAGCGGGGCCGTCAGCCAGGCCGTGGTGATCTGCGGCCGGGCCAGCAGGGCGGCCAGTTCGTGGAGTGCGAGGGGGTGGCGGTCCGCAGCCGTGATCCGGGCCCCGGCCAGCAGCGGCGACCAGATCTCGAACGTGGACGCGTCGAAGGCGAGGGTGGAGTGCAGGAGCACGCCGTCGCCGGGGCCCAGCCGCAGGGACTCCGCCCCGAGCGCCAGCCCGGTGACCCCCCGGTGGGTGACGCCCACGGCCTTGGGGGCTCCCGTGGTGCCGGAGGTGAACATGACGTAGGCCAGGGCGTCGGGGCCGGCCGGTGAGGACGGCACCGCCGTGGTGGTCCGCTCCGCGAGGAGGGAGGCGATGCCGTGCACGGGGATGCCCAGGTCCGCCACGGTCGCGCTGTCGGCGCTGTCACCGCCGTCGTCGGCGTGCAGGGCCAGGGCCGCCCGGGCCGTGCCGGCCATGAGCCGGACGCGGTCCGCCGGGTACCGGGGGTCCACCGGCACGTAGCAGCCGCCCGCCATCAGGACGGCCAGCATGGCGAGGACGGTCCGGCGGTCGCCGTGCCCGACGATCAGCACGGCGGTACCGGAGTCGACGCCCTTCGCCCGCAGCGACGCCGCCGCGGTGCGCGCCCGCGTCAGGAGCTCCCCGTAGCGGATCTCGCCGTACCGGTCGGCCAACGCCACGCGCTCGGGGAACGCCTCGGCGACGGCGGTGAAGCACTGCTCGATCCGGGCGTGCGGCGCGGTCGTCATCGTGCCCCCGAGGGGTGCTTGCGGGTGTTGCTGAGGCCGATGGTTGCGGTGCCGGTGCCGGTGTCGGTGTCGGTGTCGGTGTCGGTGTCGGTGTCGTTGGTGGTGTCGGTGTCGGTGTCGGTGCCGGGGTGCGGGGTGAACACGGCGCGCGGGCTGGGGTCCGGCGTCAGGGCGATGGCCGGTCGGAGCCCGGTCGCGGCCCGGTCGCCCAGCAGGGTGAACCGGCCGTGCGCGAGGATCGTCGCCGTGGCGAGCTGGGCCTCCAGCAGCGAGAACTGCCGCCCCAGGCACTGGTGGGGGCCCGCCCCGAAGGGGAAGTACTGCTGGACGGGCGGGCGCCGGCCCAGGAAGCGATCCGGGCGGAACTCCTCGGGTGCCTCCCACAGGGCCGGGGCGCGGTGGATGGCGTAGGTGCTGGCCAGGACGAGGTCGCCGGGCTCCAGCCGTACGCCGGCCGCTTCGACGGGGGTGTCGATGCGGCGGAAGAGCGCCCACGCGGGCGGGTGCAGCCGCAGGGATTCCTCGACCACCGCCAGGGTGTACGGCAAGGTCCCCTGGGGGATCGACGGCGCGGCGCGCAGGGCGCCGAGGTCGGTGGAGCGGACCTCGTCGAGGGTGCGGGCGAGGGCCGGGGGCGAGCCGGCCAGGTTGTGGAAGGTCCAGGTGAGCAGGGTGCCCATGGTCTCCACGCCGGCCACGAAGATCGACATCAGTTCCTCGCGCAGCACGTCCTCGGGACGGTCTCCGAGCGTGTCCCCCCGCTGGTGCAGGGCGGCGACGAGCGACGGCAGGACCCCGTCGGCCGTGGCCGCCGCGGGTACCTGGGCCGCCCGGTGCGCGATGAACTCCTCCAGCACCGCCCTGTCCCGCGCGAACGCCTCGCCGTCCGCGTCGGTGACGGTCTGCGGGGCGAACAGCCGCCGGTCCAGGTAGTGGACGGCCGTGTCCACCGTCGAGGCCAGGGAGGCCAGTTCGGCGCCGGTCAGCTCCGGGTCCACGAGCCGGAGGATGATCTCGATGCTCAGCTGCTGGAGGGTGTGTCCGAGGTCGAACTCGCGGCCCGCCGCGGGCAGCAGCCGACGGCGCACGAAGTCCTCCGCGCTCTCCAGCACCAGGGTGTGCAACTCCGCCACGGCCCGGGCCGAGAACATCGGGCGCAGCAGGGCGCGGCGATGGCGCCACTGCTCCCCGGAGGCGACCACGAACAGTCCGCTGCCCACCAGTTCGCGCAGCAGCCCGCGGTGGTTGCGGGTGCCGTGGGCGAGGGCCGCGGCGGCGACGGCGGGCTCCGCCGCGACGATCAGCCGCGTGCCGTCGTCCAGCGGGACGGAGCTGACCGTCCCCTCGTCGCGCAGCCGCGTCATCAGCCCCAGGGGGTCGCTGCCGAGCTCCTGGTCGAACTCCTCGTAGCCGACCGAACTCACGGTGATGCTCGCCATGGCTAGCCCCGCCCCTCGGCGGACTTCTCCGCGTCCTCCGCGAGCGTGATGATCTGCTGGGAGTGGTCGTTCATCGTCCAGCCCTCGGCGGTGCGCACCGAGGTGCGCTGCTGCTCCGTGTAGCCCCTGCCCCGGTCGTGGAAGTGCCAGGCGAACGGCGGGCGGAGCAGCCGGCGTTCGACCGGGGTCCACTCCTCGCCCGGGAGGTCCTCGGGCACGGGCGCGGGAGCGGTGTGCTGCACCATGCCCGCGGTGTAGCGGCAGAAGACGACCCGGCGTTCGAAGTCGGCGGCCCAGGGCCAGCTGCCGTGGGTGGCGGTGTCCGCGAAGAGGACCACCGAGCCGGCCCTGACCGGGACGCGGGAGACCCAGTCGCCGACCTTCTGCCAGGTCTGGAAGTCCTCCGGGATCTCGAAGGCCGACTTGTGGCTGCCGGGGACCACCGCGAAGCCGCCCTGGTCGGCGAGGGCGTCGGTGAGGCAGAACGCGACGATCAGGTGTCCGCCGTAGATCCGGCCGTCGCGGACCTGGTAGGTCAGCGGGGGGTACTCCCACGGGGTGTTCCCGTTGTGCAGGATCAGCGCTCCGGCGCCCTTGCGGGCGTAGAGCACCTGCCCCTCGTCGTAGCGCAGGTCGGGGCCGAGCACCTCCTCCAGGTGCGGCAGCACCTTCTCGTGGCTGATCAGGTCGCGCACCGGGCGCGGGGTGGTGTGGAGGGGGCCGGCGTTGGCGATGAACGGGTTGTACCGCTTGAGCAGCGGGTAGTCGAGCTTGTTCTCGCCGTCCCACAGGCCGTGGCCGTCGAGGGCGGCGTTGACGGAGGCGAGTTCCTGCGCGGAGAGGATGTCCTCCAGGACCAGGTAGCCGCGCAGGTCGAACAGGTACTTCTGCTCTTCGTCCATGACTTTTCCCCTTGTGTCGGAGAGCGGGCGGTTGGGGCGGGTAGGGCTGGGGTGCGTAGGGCTGCGGCGGGGCCGGGCCTCAGCCCTGGTCGGGTTCGAGCTCCGCCAGGGCCCGGGCGAGGTGCCCGCGCAGCTCGGCCTGCGGGAAGAGGCCGACGGCTCCGGTCAGGAGCACCGAACACCCTCCCGAGCGGGCCGGTTGCACGTGGAGGACGAGGTCGAGGTCCGCCCAGTGCTCGGGCACGGTGTCGTGGGGCGGGTCGTCCGGCACCACGGCCGGGTTCTCCTCCTGCCCGTGGACGACCAGCCCGGCCGCGCAGACCGGCGGCCGGAGCGCGGGGTCGACCGGATCGGCGAGCTCGGCGATGTGCAGCAGCGGCAGGTCGGCGTGGTCCAGGGCCGACAGCAGCGCCCGGTGGGCGTGGCCGGCCCCGGTGGCGCCGAGCACCACCGGCAGCAGGTCGACGGCGCGGCCGACGAGCGTTTCCTCGGTGGCCGCCGAGCGGTGGGAGACCGGCATGCCGATCACCGTGGACGTGCCGCCCGACATCCGGGAGACGATCCGGCCGAGCAGGTCGAGGAAGGCGGCCGTGGTGGTCGTGCCCGCCGTCCGGCCCGCCCGCTGGAGGCGCGCGTACGCGTCGGCGGGGAGGACCTTCCGCACCCCGTGGTTGCGGAAGGTCCTCGGGCCGGTGCGGCGCTCGGCGAACGGGTCCGGGGGGACCGGGCCCAGGCTGGTGCGCCAGTACCGCTCCAGTTCGGCGCGCCGGGCCGTGCGGCGGGAGGCCCTGGCGCGGGCGTAGTCGCTGTAGCGCGGGGCCGGCCGGGGCAGGTCGCGTCCGGCGAGCAGGGCGAGGAGCTCGTCGGCGAGGATGCCCACGGAGGCGCCGTCGCCCCGGTGGCGGGCCAGCCTCAGCAGCAGGTGCCGGACGGTGCCGTCCTCTCCGGTCAGCAGGACGACCTCCAGCCCCGGTGATCCTGCGGGCAGTGGCCGCTCGATCAGTGCGGTGTCCCAGTGGACCTGGGCGGGCTGGTCCGGCAGCGGGGCCACGGGGCAGGGCTGCCACGCGTCGTGCTGTCCCGTTCCGGCGGCCCCCGGTGTCGCCTCCGTCGTCCCGGGCACGGCCTGCGGGGCCGCCGGCCGCAGGGCCTCGTGCCGGGCGACCAGTGCGCGGACCGCCCGCTCCACGTCCCGCGGATCCACGGGGGCGTCGAGCCCGAGCAGCAGCGGAATCGGGGGAGCGGGGTGTCCGAGGGCCCGCTCCTGCTGGGCCACCAGGAGCTGTTCGGGTGTCTGGGAAGCGTCGGCTCCGGCGTCGGCGGGAGGCGGCGGTGCTGCTGCTGCTGCGAGCAACGTCCTGACCTCGGTGGCGAGTTCGGCGGCCAGCGGATGCGTCAGGACGGTGCGCACGGGGACCTCCGCCCCGAGGCGGCGGCTCAGCGCGGAGGCGATCCGGGCCGCCCCCAGCGACGCCCCGCCGAGGTCGTAGAGATGGTCGTCCAGGGTGGCCGACGGCCGGTCGAGCGCCGCCGCGAACGCCTCCACCACGGCGGCGGCCACCCGGTCGTGGGCGGCGGCGGGGCCCGCCGCCGTGCGCGCGGAGCGCACCATCGCCAGCAGCGCGCGGCGGTCCGCCTTGCCGTTGGCGGTCACCGGCAGCCGAGGGAGCACCCGGATCTCGCCGGGCACCATGTACGGCGGGAGGGTACGGGCCAGATGGGCGCGCACCGCCGCCGGGTCCGGGGCGGGCTCGCCGGTGACGAAGCCCACCAGGCGGCTGACGCGTTCCCCGACGACGACGGTGGCCGCCTCCCGCACCCCCGGCGCGTCCACGACGTGCCGGTCGACCTCCTCCAGCTCCACCCGGTGGCCGCGCACCTTGACCTGGTTGTCGCTGCGGCCGACGAACTGCACGCTCCCGTCGGCGTTCCACCGCACCCGGTCCCCGGTGCGGTACATCCGCGAGCCCGGGGGACCGGCCGGGTCGGGCAGGAACCGGGCCGCCGTCTCGGCCGGACGGCCCCGGTAGCCGCGCGCCACCCCGGTGCCGCCGATGTACAGCTCGCCGGTGACCCCGATGGGCACCGGACGCAGCGCGCCGTCGAGGACGTGCAGGCGCACGCCGGAGATGGGGTGGCCCACGGGCGCGGTGCCGCCCTCGGCCCCCGCCGCGCACCGGTACGACGTGGCGTCGATGCAGGTCTCGGACGGCCCGTACTGGTTGCGCAGTTCACCGCGGCCGACGCGCAGGTAGCGGTCGGCCTGCGCCGAGGGCAGCGCCTCCCCGCCGCAGAAGACGACCCGGGCCGGCAGCCGGCGCAGGTCCTCGTCGTCCAGGGCCGCGAGCAGGGACGGGACGACGTCGACCACGGTCGCGGAGTGCTCCAGGGCGGCCTCCACCAGGGCGGCCGGATGCGCCCCGAGGTCGACGCCGGGGAAGACCACGCCGGCCCCGGCGACCAGCGGTCCGAAGCACTGCCACAGCGACGGGTCGAAGACCAGGGGAATGGTCTGGAGCACCCGGTCGGGGGCGGCGAGGCCGATCGCCTCGCGGCGCCAGGCGAGCTCGTTGGCCAGCGCCCCCAGCGGCACCGGGACGCACTTGGGCGTACCGGTCGTGCCGGAGGTGAACACCGCGTAGGCAAGGTCCTGCGGGCCCGTGCGGGCCACGGGCGGCACCGCCGCCCCGGTGGCCGGGAGCTCGCGCGCGCCCCCTCGGGGGAGCCGGATCGTCCGGAGTGCCCTCCCCGGCGCGCCGCCGTCGGCACGGTCTTCGTCGGCATGCTCCCCGTCGGCATCGTGTGCGGGGGCGTCGGCCGTGCGGACGAGGAAGTCCGCCCGGGCGCTGCGCAGCAGGGCGCGGCGGCGTTCCACGGGGTCGTCGGGGCGCAGCGCGATGATCCAGCCGCCGAGCCGCCAGACCGCCAGGACCAGCGCCGGGTAGTCGGCGCCCGCCGGTACGTCCAGGGCCACCGCCGAGCCGGGGCCGACCCCGGCCAGGGCGAGGTGGGCCGCCGCGCGCTCGGTACGCTCGTGCAGCGCCCGGTAGGTGAGGTGACCGCCGGCGGTGTCCCAGACGGCGAAGGCCTCGGGGGTGCGCCGCGCCCAGTCCGCGAAGGCGTCGTAGGGCAGGCGGGCCCCGGCCGCGGGCGGCGCCGTGGAGGCGGCCGCGATGGTCTCGCGCTCGGCCGGGTCGCGTGCGTCGAGCGCGGCCAGCGGCGCGTCGGGGGCGGCGAGCACGGAGGCGAGGCAGCGTCCGTAGGCCCGCCCGAGCCGGGCGAGGGCCGCGTCGGTGTAGTGCTGCGGGGAGCCGGTCAGCCGGACGGCGGCGGTGTCGGCGTGTTCCGTGAGCTGCACGGTCAGCGCGCCCTGGTCGCCCTGGACGCGCACCGGCAGGGGGGTGACCGTGAGGGGGCCGGCCGGGCGCGGCCGGTTGTCCTCGTGGGTCAGGACGAAGGCGGCGGCGGGTACGGGCACGGCGGTGTCGTCGGAGGTCAGGGGGAGGGTCGGGTGTCGGGAACCGGTCAGGAGCTGCTCGCCGGTCCGCCGGGCCAGCGCGGCGAAGCCCAGCGCGGGGGGCAGGGGCAGGGCGAGGGGCATCGCGGAGACGAAGGCACCCACGGTGAGGTCGTAGCGCTCCGCCGCCCGGTTGGCGGTGGGAACGCTCACGGAGGCCGTCCGGGCGCCGGTGACCGCGCTCCAGGTGGCCGCGAACGCGGCGAGCCACACCGCGTGCGCCGTGCAGGCGTACCGCCGGGCGAACGCGTGGACCTGCCGGGTGAGGTCCGGGGGCAGCGCCAGCTCGGCGTGCGGCATCCGGGCGGCCTGCTGCGAGGCGGTCTGCCGTGTGGCGGCCTGTTCCGCGGTGGCCTGCTCCGTGGCGGCCTGCTGCGTGGCGGTCGGGTCGACGGCGAAGGGGAGTTCGGCCCCGTCGTCGGCGCTGCCGCTGGAGCGGGCCCAGTGAGCGGCGTGGGCGGCCAGCGCGGCCCGCCCGTCCGGCGACTGCTCCCAGTGGACGTAGTCGAGGTGCTGGGCGGCCGGCGCGGGACGGGCGGAACCGGGGCCGCCCCCGGCGGCGTACGCGTCCAGCAGGTCGTCGATCAGCACCCCCAACGACCATCCGTCGCAGACGGCGTGGTGGAAGGTCAGGAGGAGGGTGTGCTGCTGCGGCCCCTGGGCCAGCAGGACGGCACGGACGTACGGGGGCCGGTCCAGGCGGAACGGGCGCGCCGCCTCGGCGTCGAGGGCCCGGTCCCGCTCCGGCGCTCCCGGGGGCACCGGCCGCACCTCCAGCGGGATGCGGGCGGGCAGGTCGAAGCGCTGCCGGGGCACCCCGTTCTCCTGGCCGAAACGGGTGCGCAGGGCCAGATGGCGCCCGGCGAGGGCGTCCAGGCACGCGCGGAGCCGGTCGATGTCGAGCGGGCCCGCGAGCTGGAGGGCCAGGGGCACGGTGTAGGCCGCCGACGCGGCGGGGGACGCCTGCTCGGCGAGCCACATCCGGTACTGGGTGACGGAGAGGGGGTGGCTGCCGGCCGCGGCCTCCGGGCGGGGCGCGAGCGCCGGCTCCGAATCCGCCGATGACGGTGCGGCAGCCGCCGGAGACGCGGCCGCGGGGCTGCGCCCCTGGAGCCGGGCGGCCAGTTCGGCGCGCTGCCCGGGGGTGAGCCGGTCGAGGGGTGAGGCGGTCATCCGAGCTCCTCCCCGGCCTCGTCGAGGATCTGCTGGGCGATCAACTGCTCGACCAGCGCGTACTGGAGCCCGATGGACCGGGCCCGCAGCAGCTCGCCGACGGGGACGTCGACGCCGAACCGGCGGCTCATCCCGCGCGCCAGCCGGGCCACGGTGAGCGAGTCACCGCCCAGCTGGAAGAAGTCGGCCGTGTCGGGCACGTCGGTCACCCCCAGCTGTTCGGCCCACAGGGCGCGGAGGATCGCGACGGGGGTGTCCGCGACGGGCTCGGCCGCGTCGGTGACGGGTGGCCCGGGCGGTGGTCCTGGCGGTGCTCCGGGCGCCGGGGCGGCCGGCACCGGGTGGCGCGGGCCGTGGAACGGATAGGTCGGCAGGGGGACGGAGCGCCCCGGGGCCTGGAGCGGGGAGAGGTCCAGGGGGGGGCCGGAGCACCACAGCCGGCCGATCGCCGCCAGCACCGGGCGGGCGGTGGCAGCGGCCGGGGCGTGCGACGGCGCGGCGGGGGCCGGCGGCGAGGAGCCCAGCAGCGGGATCGCGGGCAGCCCGGCGGCTTCCGCGAAGCCGCTCAGCACCCGGCCGGGCCCGACCTCGACCGCGACGGCGTCGGGGAACTTCGCCCGGGCCGTCGCCAGCGCGTCCGCGAAGCGCACCGGCCGGCGGGCGGCCCGGGCGAAGTGGCCGGGGTCGGTGAGCGAGCCCTCGGGCAGCAGTTGCCCCTCCGTGTTCTCGATCCACGCCAGGGCGGCGGGGCGCACCTCATCGGCCGCCGGTGTGCCCCGCAGCGCGTCGGCCGCCGGTTCGATCAGCGGGGAGTGGAAGGCACGGGACGACCGCAGCACCTTGGCCGCGTACCGGCCGCCGATCCGCTCCCGGAAGGCCGCCACCGCCCCGGGGGACCCGGCGAGCACGGTGCTCGTGGCGGCGTTGACCGCCGCGACGCTCAGCTCGGCGCCGGTCTCGGCCAGCAGGGCCCGGGCCTCGGCCTCGCCGCAGGCCAGCGAGACCATCGCGCCCGGGGCGCAGTCCTGCATCAGCAGGGCCCGGCGTGCCACGAGACGGGCCGCGGCGTCGAGGGCGAGCGCGCCGGCCAGGGTCGCCGCCGTGATCTCCCCCAGGCTGTGCCCGAGCAGCGCGCAGGGGACCAGGCCCAGGGCGAGCAGCGCCGTCCCGGCGGCGTACTCGACGGCGAAGAGCGCGGGCTGGGCGAGCGCCGTCCGGGCGAGGCGTTCGGCGGGGAAGGCGGCGTCGTGCAGCGCCTCGTCCACCTCGCGGGCGAGCCCGGGGGAGAAGGCGGCCAGGCAGGCGTCCAGCGCGTCGGCGAACGGGGGCAGGGCGGCGGCGAAGGGCGCCGCCATGCCGGGGAACTGAGTCCCCTGCCCCGGGAAGAGCAGTAGCGCCGGGGCGGGGTGCGCCGCGGGCTCCGGTGTCGCCTCGGCCGGGGCCCGCAGCGCCGCCACGACCTCGGCCACGCTCGCGCCCACCGCCGAGGAGCGGTAGGGGAGTTCCGCCCGCCGGGTGAGGGTCCGGCCGACGTCCTCCAGCGAGGGGGCGGCTTCGGCGTCCTCCAGGTGCGCGGCGAGCCGCTCCCGCATGCGGGTGAGGGCCCGCGGGTCCTTCGCGGAGAGCACCACCAGCCGTTCCCGCCCGGGCGGCGGGGCGGGCGGCGCGGCGGCCGGCTCCGGAGGCTGCTCCACCACCATGTGCACGTTGGTCCCGCCCACGCCGAACGAGCTCACCGCGGCCCGGCGCGGCTGCGGTCCCCGCCACGGCCCGGCCTCGGTGGGCAGGGACAGCGGCGAGTCCTCCCGCTCCAGCAGCGGATTGGCCCGGCTCAGCCCGGGAATCGCGGGCACGTACCCGTGCCGGAGCACCAGCAGCGCCTTCACCAGCCCGGCGAGCCCGGCGGCGGCGTCGAGGTGGCCGATGGTCGCCTTGAGCGCGCCGACCGGGATGCTGCCGGGAGCGGCACCCAGCGATCGGTACACCGAGGAGGCGGCGGACCACTCGATGGGGTCGCCGACGCGGGTGCCGGTGCCGTGGCTCTCCAGGTAGCCGACGGACGCGGCGTCGACGTCGGCGGCGGCGAGCGCGGCGCGGATCGCCTGCTCCTGGCCCGCCGCCGACGGCGCGAGGAAGCCCGCCTTGGCGGTGCCGTCGTTGTTGACGGCGGAGCCCAGCAGCACTCCGTGCAGGGGGAGCGGGCCGTCCGCCACGTCCTCGTAGCGGCGCAGCACGACGCCCAGCGCCCCCGAGCCGCCGAGGGTGCCGTCCGCCGAGGCGTCGAAGGGGCGGCAGTGCCCGCTGAGCGACATCACTCCGCCGGCCATGGGCAGGTGCCCCGCCTGGGGGGCGTTGGCCGACGCGGCGAGCACCAGGGCCTGGTCGCACTCCCCGTTGTTCAGCGCCTGGACGGCCAGGTGGGCCGCGACGAGCGAGGAGGAGCAGGCCGTGAGGACGGTGAGCGCGGGCCCGGTCAGCCCCAGTTTGTAGGCGATGCGCGTCGCGAGGAAATCGCGTTCGTTGACGAGGAGCGCCTCCTCGAACTCCGGGGGCGCCAGCGAGCCGGAGGCCAGGAGCGCCCGCAGGTGACCGCTGCCGCTGGCGGCCGCGTACACCGCCGTCCGCAGACCGTCGCCGGCCGTGACGCTGTGGCCGGCGTCCTCCAGGGCGGCCCAGGCGCACTCCAGCAGCAGGCGGTGCTGCGGGTCCGTCAGCCCGGCCTCGCGGGGGCTGACGCCGAAGAACGCGTGGTCGAAGCGGTCGGGATCGTCGAGCGACCCGTGGACGGGGACGTAGGCCGGATCGTCGGCGAGGGACGCGGGGACGCCGCGGGCCGACAGCTCCTCCCGGCTCAGGCGCCGGGTCAGCACCCGCCCGTCGCGCAGGGCCTGCCACAGCTGTGCCACATCGGCCGCTCCGGGGAAGCGCCCCGTCATGCCGGTGACGGCGATGTCGAGGGAACGGTCGCGGTTCATCGGTCGGCCTCCTGGGCACGGCGGTCGCGGAGCGTACGGGCCGCGTCGCCGCGTCGGCGACGGGACGACCCGGCTGAGGGCGGTGGTTCCGTCCCGGGGGCGGGCGGCGGGTCCGTTTTCGCGCGGGCCAGCCGGGCCGCGAGGTCGGCGACGGTGCTGTGGCGGAAGAGGTCGAGGATCGGCAGCCGGACGCCGGTGTGCCGGTGCAAGGCCTCCTGGAGCGCCGGCACCAGCAGCGAATGCCCCCCGAGGTCGAAGAAGTTGACGTCGCCGGGAACCTCGACGACGCCCAGGACCTCCCGCCACGCCGCGGTGACCGCCGCGTGCCCGGGCGACACGTCCCCGGCGGGCCGGGCGAGCGCCGAGGCCCGGCGCCGGGCCGCCTCCTGCTCCAGGGCCCGCCGGTCGACCTTGCCGTTGGGGGTGAGGGGCAGCCGCTCCAGCGCGTGGACCACGGCGGGGACCATGAACTCCGGCAGCAGCTCGGCGACTTCGCGCCGGATGGCCTCCGGCCGCCCGCCGCCGGTGACGAAGCCGACGAGGCGCGCGCCGCGGTCGGCGACCACGGCCGCCTCCCGGACGCCCTCGGCGCCGCGCAGCGCCGCCTCCACCTCGGCGGGCTGCACCCGGTGGCCACGGACCTTGATCTGGTGGTCCAGCCGGCCGACGAAGGCGAGCGCCTCCGGCCCCTGCCACCGCACCCGGTCGCCCGTGCGGTACATCCGGGCCCCCGGCTCGCCGCTGAACGGGTCGGGCAGGAAGGCGCCGGCCGTCTCGGCGGGCCGGCCGACGTACCCCCGGCCCACCCCCGCGCCGCCGACGTACAGTTCGCCGTCGACCCCCGGGGGGACGGGCCGCAGGGCGTGGTCCAGGACGTAGAGGCGGTACCCCGGCACCGGGCCGCCGATGTCGACGGCCTCCGGCCCGTGGTAACGGCGGTAGCTCGCCCAGACGGTGGCCTCGGTGGGCCCGTACTCGTTGACCAGCGCCACCCCGGGCAGGACGGCGAAGTGGCGCCGCAGCAGCTCGTCCGGGAGCGGCTCCCCGGCCGTGACGACCTCGCGCAGGCTCCGCACCGCGTCGGGGCCGGCCCGGTCGGCGGCGGTGAGCAGCAGGGCGTGGAGCGAGGGCACGCACAGCAGCCGGGTGACCTGGTGCCGGGCGATCAGGGCGACCAGGGCCTCGGGGTCGCGGACCTCGTCGTCGCTCGCGACGACCAGGTGGCCACCGGCCGACAGCGTTCCCCAGATCCCGGCCGCGGCCGAGTCGAACGCCGCGGGCGAGAGCAGCAGGAAGACCGGCCGCCCCGGATAGACGGTGCGGCGGGCGGCCGTGGAGGCGGCCAGCGTGCCGTGCTCGATCACCACGCCCTTGGGCCGCCCGGTCGTCCCGGAGGTGTAGATGACGTACGCGGGATCGTGCGGTCCGGGCGGGAGGGGGACGGCGGGCGCGGCACTCCGGTCGGCCGCCGGCCCGGCCGTCGGCGCGGCACTCCGGTCGGCCCCCGGCCCGGCCATCGGGCGCAGGGGGACCACGGGGACCAGCGGGACCAGCGGCAGCCCGAAGGACGCCGCCCGCCCGGCCATGGCCGCGTCGGCGACGACGGCGCAGGCCCCGCAGTCGGCCAGGCACGCCGTCATGCGGGAGTCGGGGTGCCGGGGATCGAGCGGGACGTACGCGGCACCGGCGAAGTGCACACCGAGCAGCGCGGTCATCTGGCCCGCGGACCGCTCGGTCAGCACCGCCACCCGGGCGCCCCGGCCCGCGCCCCGGGCCGTCAGCCGGGCGGCGAGGTCCAGGGCGTCGGCCCGCAGCCGCCCGTACGTGAGCTGCTCGCCCCCGGCGACCACGGCGGTCCGCTCCGGTGCCTCCCGGGCGATCCGGGCGATGAGCTCGCTCACCGGGACCACCGGCGCGAACGGCTCCGGGCCCCGCCCCCACTCCAGGGGGAGGCGACCCGGGTCCAGCGCCACGGGGAGCGCGGCCGGTGCGGAGGGCTCGGCCGCCAGCGCGAGCAGCGCCCCGCGGATCCGCTCGGCCAGCTGCCAGGCCTGGTCCGTGGTCCACCGGTCGGTGCGGTGGAGCACGTCCAGCCGGGCGCCGTCAGGGGTCTCCCGGAGCAGGATCTCGACGTCGTACTTCGCGATGGCCGCCGGGATCTCCACCGGGCGGGCGCGGACGCCGGGCGGCGCGGCCGTCGCCGGGGCCGGCTGCTCATGGTCGACCAGCACCTGGAACAGGGGGGCCTGCCCCGGACCGGCCCGCAGACCGAGCTCCCGGACGAGTTCGTCGAAGGGGTGCGCGCGGTGTGCGTGCGCCCGCAGGAGGGCCGCGTGCGCCTGGGCGACCGCCTCGCCGGCGGTGCCGCCGGGGCGGGGGCGCAGCCGTACCGGGACGGGGTTGACGAAGAGGCCGACGGCCTCGTTGAAGCCGGGCGGTCGGACGTCCATGGTGGTACCGACCAGGACGTCGCCCGCCGCGCCGTACCGGTCGGCCGTCACCGCGAACGCCGACAGGACGAGGACGAGGACAGTGGTGCGATGCGTACGCGCCGCCTCGGCCACGCGCTGCCACTGCGCCGCATCCAGCGGGACGCCGACCGTCGCCGCGGTGCGCCGGTGCGGGCCCGGCCGGGGCCCGCCGAGGGCGACCGGCGAGTGGGCGGAGACGCCGGCGAGCTCCTCGGCCCAGAAGCGGCGCAGCCGTTCGGCCTCGGCGGGCGACGGTCCGGGGACGGCGCCCGCCGGGGCGGGCGGGAGCGCCGGGCCGCCGGCCAGCCGGCTCAGCAGCTGCTCGGTGATCAGCTCCGTGGAGCGGCGGTCGAGCACGAGGTGGTGGCCGACGAAGACCAGCACGTGGTCCCCGGGGCCGGTCCTGAGCACCCGCAGCTCGACCAAGGGCTCCTCGAACAGGTCGAAGGGCCGGTGGGCCACGCGCCGCAGGTGCTCCGCCAGGGCGTGCCCGGGCACGTCCCGCACGCTCACGGTGAACGCCGTCAGGGGCCACTGCCCGCGCCCGGGGGCCACGTCGTCGTCGATGACCCGCAGCCGAGTCTCGGGGTGGGCGGTGAGCACGTCGTGCCAGGCCGCCTCCAGGCGCCCGGGATCCAGCGGACCGCTCAGCCGCAGCGCCCAGTACACGGTGAACTCATGGCTGTCCGGCTCCGCCCGGTGCAGCAGCCACAGCCGCCGCTGGGCGGCCGACAGACCGGCGGGCGCAGCCGTGGACGGGCCCTCCTCGCCGCCGGCGGGCGCGGCCCGCGCGATCAGGTGCCGCAACCCTTCCGGTGTCGGGTCGCCGAAGAACGAGGCGAGGTCGACGCGCACCCCGCACTCCTGGTTGACCTCGGCGACGAGCCGGGCCGCGTCCAGTGAACTCCCGCCGCAGGAGAAGAAGTTGTCCCCGTTCGAGGCGGGCGGGCGGCCGAGCGTCAGCGCCCAGAGCCGGACGACGGGGTCCGCGCCGCCATCCGGCGGCTGCACGGGCACGGGCACGGGCAGGGCACGCTCGTCGACCTTTCCGCTGAGCGTGAGCGGGAACGCGTCGACGACCTCGATGTGCGCGGGCACCGCGGCGGGCGCCAGCCGCCGGGCCGCGAGGCTGCGCAGCTCCCCCGGCACCGGAACCGGCCCGGGGCGGCGGGGGGTGACCCAGGCGAGGAGCCCCGCCGTCCCGATCGGACCCCGGCGTGCCACGTGGGCGTCCTGGACGCCCGGCGTGCCGCGCAGCACCTCCTCCACCTCGTACGGGTCGACCCGCTGGCCGCGCACCTTCAGCTGGTGGTCGGTCCGGCCGTGGTAGATCAGGTGTCCGTCGGCACCGAGGGTGACGCGGTCCCCCGTGCGGTACATCCGGGCGCCGGGTGCCGGGGCGAAGGGGTCCGGGAGGTAGCGCTCGGCCGTGAGCGCGGGGGCGTTGAGGTAGCCGCGGGTGACCAGCGGCCCAGCGAGGTACAGCTCGCCGCGGGAACCGACCGGCACGGGGCGGAGGTCGGGGCCCAGGACGTAGGCCGAGGTGCCGTCGAGGGGCCGGCCGATGCTGGGGGTCCCGTACTCGTCGAAACCGCACCACGTGGTCTGGATCGTGACCTCGGTCGGACCGTAGCCGTTGGATCCCCTGACACCCAGCTCGCGCAGCCTGCGCCAGGTCGTGGCGTCGACCGCCTCGCCCCCGAAGTCCAGCTCCAGGCCCGTGCGTTGGAACATCTCCTCCACGCCGAAGGGGCGCATGGCGGCGAACATCGACGGCGAGGTGCTGAGCAGGCGCACGTCGTTGCGCTCGACCCACTGCACCAGCGCCTGCGGATCGCGGTACGTGGCCTGGTCGGCCACCACCAGGCAGCTGCCCCGGAAGAGGTAGAGGAGCTGCTGGAAGAAGACGTCGAAGGAGACGGCGGCGGTGACGCCGACCCGGGCGGCCCCGGCTCCCGCCGGCTGCGCGTCGACGAGGACGGCGAGACCCCGGTGCTCGACCATGACGCCCTTGGGGCGGCCGGTGGTGCCCGAGGTGTGCAGGACGTACGCCAGATCGTGGGGGCGGGCGCCTTCGGCGTGCGCGTTCTCGGCGTCCGGGGCCTCGGTGTGCGCGTCCTCGTCGACGATCGTGAGCGAGGCGTCGAGCCGGTGGCGCGACGCGGGGTCGCACAGCACGAGACGGGTACCGGTGTCCGCCACGACGTAGGCGAGACGGGAGTCGGGCTGGGAGGGGTCGAGGGCGACGACGTGGGCCCGCACCCGCCACGCCGCCAGCACGGACGCGACCAGGGCGACGCCCCGCTCGCGCAGGACGCCCACCGCGGTGCCCGGGCCCGCGCCGTGGCGGCGCAGGGCGGCGGCGAGCCGGGCGACCTCGCGGTCCAGGCCGGCGAAGGTGAGGAGGTCGTCGCCGCACCGCACCGCCGGCCGCCGGGGCTGTGCGCGCACCCAGGCGTCGAACCGGTCCATGAGGGGCTGTGCGTGCTCCGACGGATCGGCCGGTGCGACGATCAGGGACGGCGTCGCCGCGCTCGTCGAGCGGGGCAGCGGTGCCCCCGGGTCGCGGGCGAGGGCGAGCAGGACCCGGCGGTAGACGGCGAGCAGTTCGGCGGCGGCCGCGTGGGTCGTGCCGCCGCGCACCCGGCGCGTCACCGTCACCGAGGCGTCGTCCGCCCGTAAGCAGAGGTCGAATTCGAGGTCGAAACGAGTGAGGCCGTTCGTTCCGCCGGGGTGCCCGGCCGGGGGAGCGGCTCCGGGAGCTTCGAGGGCTTCAGGGGCTCCGGGGGTTTCAGTCGCTTCAGTCGCTCCGGGCGCCTCCGGTGCGTCTGCGACGGGTGCCGCCGCCGGCTCTCGCACCGCTTCCATCGCACGGACGGTGAGCCCGCCGAGTGCCGGCCCCGGGAGGGGGTCCCGCAGCTGGAAACTGACGGTGAGTCCGGGCGCCGCGGCGTCGAAGAGGTCCGCGCTCTCGTGGATCGGCTCGTGCGCGTGGGACAGCGCCTCGGCGACGGTCCGCCGCACACCGTCGCAGAGCTCGGTGCCGGAGGCTCCCGAGGGCCACCGCTGGCGCAGCGGGACCATCCGCGCGAAGCAGCCGACCAGCGACACGGTGGCCGGTGTCCGGGAGGCGAACGGTGTGGCGACCATGACGTCGGGGGCGTCGCCCTGCGTGGCGAACGCCGCGTAGAGGGCGGCGAGTCCCATGAGGTACGGGGTGACGCGCAGGCGGCGGGCCGCCGCGCGCACCGCGTCGGCCTCGGCCGGGGGCAGCGGGAGCACCAGGACGTCGGCTTCGGCCGTCCGGGGGCCCGGGGTGCGCGGCAGGGCCTCCGGCCACTGGGCGTCCGCCAGTTCGAGGGGCCAGAAGCGGGAGGGCTCCGCCGGCGCGGGCGGGTCGGATACCGCGGGCGGTGGCGGTGTGAAGGGGGGCCCGCCGCCGGTGCGCGCGTTGTACGCGGCACCGATGTCCGCCAGCACGTTCTCCAGCGACGCCCCGTCGCACGCGATGTGGTGCACCAGGAGGGAGAGCACATGGTGGTCCGGTCGGTGCCGGAACAGGTCGACGCGGACGGGGCAGTCTCGTCTCAGGTCGAACCGGTGGCGCCCGACGGGCGCCCAGGGCGTGGCGTCGACCGTCGTGGCCGTGTCCATCGCGGTCCATCGCGGCTGCGGCGCGCCGGGAACCCAGGAGGGCACGCCGTCCTCGTCGACGAGCCGGCGGGCGAACACGGGGTGCCGGGCGACGGTCTCCTCGACGGCGCCCTTCAGGGCCTGCTCGTCGAGCTGCCCGCGCAGTTCCCAGACGCGGTGGATGTTGAAGGACTCCGGCTGGTCCCGACAGGTGAGCCAGATACCGAACTCCGGGGCCGAGAGCGGGAATGCGAATTCGGCATCCGACGCCGGACCCGAATCCGAAACCAGGTCGCTCCTGTTCACTTCGGTTGCCCCTTCCGTACGTGCTGGCGGCACTCGGCCGGTGGTCCGAGCGCGGGGTGTCGAGAGGAAGAATGAAGCTGTGCGGCCATCCGGGCATGGGGCTCTGCAAACTCGAAGAGTTCGCCCGTGAGCGGGCGGATGCCGGCGACGGCGAATCGATAGGGGAACCGGGGGCGCGTACGTGAAGGTGCGGTCGGCGCCCTCGGGGATCGGTGCCCCGGGTCGGACCTCCGGCATGCCGGGGTCCGTTCACGAAACGAGTCTGTATGTACCCTGGGAATTTTTCAAGAACGAGCAAACGGAATGTCTCATTCTCGAAGGTGCGGGGAAGGCGACTTTCTGGACATAGTGCTGCGCCCGCCTCTCCCGACACCGGATCCAGTGTTTCCGCCGGCGCTCCTGCCGTCCTGGGACCCGCGCAAGAGCGCACTTTGGGGCGAATCACACCGTTGGTTTGAGTGAAACCTGTGGACCTTGCGAAGGTTGGTTAAAGGATGTTATATGGCTCGGTAAATGAGCTCCGGTCCTGGATTGGCGCACTTCTCGAAGTCTTGACCCCTGTGGTACGTTCCAGGCGAAGGTGTATCTGATCCGATTCGTCGGCTGCGCGCGGTGAGCGGAGACCCCTTATTTCGACAGGGTTCGAAAGGGTTCGACAGGAGCGGAAAATCCTGTGGATCGCGGACCTGAAGTCGGTATTCATCTGGCTCCCGCCAATTCATCGACCGCCCGCCTGGCAGGCGGCCGTGCCCCGCAGGCAATATCTCGACAGGGAGGTCTCATGGGTCTGCAATTCGGCTTCTGTTTCGGTACCTCGTTGCGTCATGACGTGACGCGGGGCCACTTGTGGAAATTGCTCGACGCGGTGGAGCAGCACGGATTCGATTCGTTCTGGTTCTACAACAACAACGGGGACGACATGCCCCCGCCGCTTGAGCTGGCACGGGAAGTGGCCCACCGGACATCTGCCTTGGTATTCGGTCCGCACGTCCTGGTCGCCGCCGGCCTGGAACCCTCCGCCGTGGTCCGCGAACTGACCGACCTGTACCGGCGGTCCAACGGCCGGTTCGTCGCCCAGCTCGGCATCGGCGGCCCCCGCGAGGCCCTCATCCGAGACCCCGCCGAAGCGGCCGCCGCCCTGGAGGACATCCTGCGCCGCCTGCGCCGCCTCGTCGGGGAGTCCGCCGGGGAATCCAGCGGCAGCGGCCCGACCGGGGTGCCGCCCGTGTGGTTGGGCGGAGGCAGGGAGAGGACCGTACGGCGCGTCGCCGCCCTCGCGGACGGCTGGGTCCCCGCGTTCATCACCCCCGCCGAGTACCGCCGGCGCCTGAAGGTCCTCGACGAGGAGCGACAGCACCTCGGCCGCACCGAGCACATCACCCGCGCGGTGCAGCTCGTCTACGTGCCGCCCGCCATCGACACCCCCGAGCTCCGGCGCGAGCTGGACGCCGAGGTCTCGGCCCACAAGCAGGGCTGCACCAGCCGCGACGTCTATGCCGTCGGCGGCGACCGGGCGTTGCGCGAGCGCCTGGCCGAGTTCGCGGCCGTCGGCGTCGAACACGTCATCCTGGTCCCCGCCCGCGCGGTCCCCGACTGGGAGGACGAGATCGCCCGGCTCCACCACACCGTCACCACGTCGTTGGGGTAGCACTTCCGTGGCTGCGTGGCTCCCGGTTCTCCTGGAGGACCCGCGCTCCTGCCGTTTCGGGAGCGCCAACGTGCGGATCCTGAGCCGGAGATGAGCGACAGCACCCCTGTTATGGTGCGCTTATGTCATCGATCAAGAAGTTCCAAGTCACCTTCGACTGCGCGGAACCCCAGCGCGTCGCCCGCTTCTGGTGCGAGGTGCTGGGGTACGAATCGCCGCCGCCGAACGGGTTCGCCACCTGGGACGAGTACGACCGCTCCCAGCCTGCTGAGGACCGGGGTTCGTGGTCCGCCTGCAGTGACCCCACAGGCGAGGGCCCGCGACTGTTCTTCCAGCGCGTTCCCGAAGGCAAGGTCGTCAAGAACCGGGTGCACCTCGACGTGCGGGTCGGCACCGGGCTCGTGGGCGAGGAGCGCCTCGCCACGCTCGAAGCCGAGTGCACCCGGCTGGTCGCGCTCGGCGCGGTACGCGTGCAACTGCTCTACGACGGCCACGATTCGTGCATCGTGATGCAGGACCCCAACACACGTGACTACCAGTTCTGTGCAGCTTAGCCGCAGGTCAGCACCAACGACAGAGCCCCGCCCGGCGCTTGGCCGGACGGGGCGTTTTGCTGTCTGGCGAGACCTACTCAGTGCGAACGGCTCGATGGTGCGGGACGGCCCAGCACTCACGCGACCAGCCAGGGCGGGGTCTGGCGGGTGCAGGTCAGGCTCGGACGAGTTCGGCGGCGCGCTGCCCGAGGTCTGCGGCGCCGGGAATGCCACGCCGGGCCCAACTCGTCATCGTGGTACGGACTTTGTGAAGGTCCTTCTTGTGTCGGTCCGAGACGACTCCATCCATGAAGTCCAGGGACTGACCCCAAATCCCCACGGCTTCGTCGTGGCGGCGCTGAGCGGCGACCGACCGGGCCAGGTTCCCGAGCGTCAGGGCGTGAATGCGCCGGAACGCCTCGGGGTCACGACCGGCGAGGGCTGCGCGGTGGTGACGTTCGGCCGCCTGGTGGTCTTTCAGCTCGGCCAGCGTCTTGGCGGTGTGAGAGGCGACAGTTGCCGCTACCGGCCCAGTAGCCGCCGTGAAGGACGCGGGCGGCGTCGCGGTGTCAAGCATGGCGTCCTCGGCCGCCAGTAGCGCCGCTGCGGCCTTTTGCCCGCTCCCCACAGCTCCGTACGCCCTGGCGCTCGTGATCAGCAGCAGGGCCTCGGTCTGTGGGTCCACCTTCCCACGCGCTCGCCGCAGGGACTCCTCCGCCAGTTCAACGCAGAACTCCGGCTGCTTGAGGTTGAGGGCCTGATGAGCGAGGGCACGCATCATCCAGGCTCCGTGTCCCGTCGGATCGCTCTCGCAGGCGAGTTGGTAGCCGAGGAGGTAGTACCGCTGTGCGGCGCCCTCCCGGCCCAGGTCGTGGTACTTCCACGCGGCGAGGTACGACAGTTCGGCAGCCACGCCGTAGGCGTCCCGGCGAATCGCCTCGGAGGGGTACACGGCCTGGAGCATCGGCACCACCGTGTCGGTCAGGTAGGTGGTCACCGCGCTCAGCCCGTGCCCACCGCCAAGACGCTCGTCAGCGGCAGTGAACACGCCGGTGATGTGCCGGACGGTGGCCACCTCGCCGACGCCCACCCGGCCGCCGGACCTTCCCGCTCGCAGGGTCGCTGCGACCGCATGGTGATCGTAGGTCAGCGGCAGCGCCACGGCGGCGGTGGCGAACGCACTGGCGAGGAAGTCACGGCGGGACTGCATCACGGCTCTCCCGAGGTCGGCGGCGGTGGCCAGCGGGTCGGCACTCATAACCTCCCCGATCGCTTCCGACCCTAATCCGATCTCCGCCACGGTTACCTTGCGGCGCGTCTTCCGGGTAAGGGCCTCGGCAAGATACTGCGGCGTGCGCCCGGTGGGGGTACCGCCGGCCACCCAGTGAGCGACGGCCGATGGAGCCGTGGCCAAGTGCTCCCCCGCCTCCGAAGCGACCGTGCGCACTGTCGTCGCCAGGGCCTGGTACGTGCATCCGGCCTCCGCGATCACCCGGGCCAGTGCTTCGTTCGGCGCCTTAGTGTCCGTCAACTGTCGCCCCCAATTGCGATCTTGAACGGGTTGAACGGGATCGGTGTGCTCACACCGTACCGCCGGAGCGTGACTGACTGTTCACTGATTGCACCGACAGGCCAGGGGGTTCCCGCCGACTGGCACGGCAATGACGACACCTGCCGCAAGCCACGCGGTGAACCCGCCACCGGTCGGCAAGCTCCTCCCCGAACCTCGGGGAGGAGCACCAATCCGCAGCAGTACCTATGGAGGGAGCACAACCATGTCCGACAGCACCCAGGTCAGCAACCTGACGCGGCGCCTGGACCACTCGGTGCCGGACGGCGACTTCGCGCCGGTGGGCGTCGAGTCCCTGACGCGGCGGCTGGACCACTCGGTCCCGGACGGCGACTTCGCGCCCGTGGCCACCGAGGTCTGACAGCAACTCCGAACTGATGCCGTGTAGTTGACGGCATGGCGGGTCGGCTCGGACGACCACCCGGGCCGGCCCGCCGCGCGGCATCGCCACACAGCCCCAAGCAAGGAGAGACCATAGTGAACACCACCATCGCCACCAGCGTCCCGGCTGGCTCCTTCTTCGATCTCGGCCGGAAGGACCCGGACCTGCTCCGCCTGCGCGAGGAGGGCGCGGAGAGCACTCTGCCGTTCGCCTTGATGGAACGCCTCATCAAGTCCGGCACCCCCTACGCGCAGCACGCCCGTTCCCTGCGCAGCGAGAGCGTGACCGTGGCCGGAGTGACCTTCGACTGGTTCGACGCCCAGCTTCCCGGCGAGATCGCCAACGAGATCAACCTGACGAGCTACGAGATCGCCGAGCACACCGATGACCGCCGCGCAGCACTGTCCGAGGCGCTGGACCGCCTGTCGCTGGTCCACCCCGAGGGATTCGCCCGCGTGCGCGAGTTCGTCCGTGGGATGTTGTGGGTCGGGCTCAAGCCCGGGGTCCGCGCTTCTTCGCTGACCAGTTCCAGTGACCCGGCGCTCCCGTACATCGTCGTGTTTTCCGACAAGGCCCGACACCACATCCCGCCGAACACGGTCAGCCCGGAGCCGTCCCCCCGGTTCCTGGCGGAGAACCTGCTCCACGAGGGAACGCACCAGTCGATCAGCTTCCACGTCCTTCAGCACCAGGTCTTCGCCGACGGGTACTCGTCGAAGGAGTCCCCGAAGATCGAGATCAAGTGGCGAGCGGGTCAGGGCGTCGCGCGCAACCAGTACTGGGAGGTGGACCGGTCCTTCCACGCGACCTGTGTCTACAACCAGTTGCTGAGGTTCCGCCGCACCGAGCTGGACCGCGACGACCTGACCGCCACCGAACGCACGTGCTTCCAGGCCGCCTACGACGAGGGCCTGCCCGCCGTCCGCTACCTCATGCGCGAACTCGAACTCCTGAGTGAGAACTTCACCCCGCACGGGGTGGAGCTGCTGGCCGACCTGCGCCGGCAGACCGACCAGCTGTAGTGCCACCCTGAGCAGAACCGAACGAGGAGGGTCCGGTGCTCCAGCACCTCATCACACAAGACGCCGGCCTGCGGATGGTCCCGACCGACCGGAGCAAGTTGGCCACCGCGGTCGGCCAACTCCACGACGACCTAAGGGCTTTGCCCGAGGGGACCGACCTTGCCCGCACCCGGGTCCTGACCAGATGGATCGGTGTCGGCCAGATGTGCTTGGGCCACCACGAGGAGGCCCTTTCGTTCCTGCGTCAGTCGCTCGACTTGGCCGCAGCGAGCGGCAACACCCGAGCGGTCGTAGCCACGGGGCTCAACCTCGGCGACGCCCACCGCTACGCTGGCGACATGCGGACTGCGGATGCGCTCTACCGCAGCGCCCTGGGCACCGCGCGGAGCCAACACCCGGAGCTGGTGGACTTCGCGCTCCAGCACACCGGTAAGTACCTGATGGAGCGCGGTGACCTCGCGGGGGCAGAGGCTCACCTCCGGGAAGCGCTGCGGCTGCGGATCGCCAAGGGCGACACCGAGCTGATCGAGTCCACACAGGCAGCACTCTCGCGGGTGGAACTGCTGATCGCCCGCGCCGCCGCACCGGGAGCGGACGACACTGCGCCTCGCCGGTGGAACGGTCAGTGGACCACGTGGCTCCAGTCCCACACCACGGCCCGCAGCCCGGACCGGTGGGCAGAGGACTTCCCCGCTATTCGGGGCGCCGTACGTGGGCTGACCGCGCATCAGCGGGTCCACCCGCGACACCTGCGCGACCAGCCGTTCCCCACCGAGCTGATCACCGCGATGGCGCAGGAGGCCGAGGAGGCCCTGGCCATCAACGGCTACCTTCACAACGGCAAGTGGAACGCAGCCGTGGGCGATGCCGCGAACCGGTTCGCTGGGCAAGTCGATCTCGCCGCAGTCGTCACGGAGTCCACCGGCCTGGAAGTCGAGCAGCCGCACAACGGCGTCTATATCGCCTATCTGGAGGAGGGGCAGTTCCTCGACTTCCACGTTGACGAGTTCGGGTTCGGCGAGGCCAACCTGATCCTGTGCCTCAAGCACGAGCGTTCCGCGGCGGCTCCCACCGTGAGCACTACCGTGTTCATCGGCGCCGACGGCTACCGTGCTTGCGATCTCGCGGCGGGCGAGTGCGTCGTGTTCGATGGGGCGATCACCCCGCACGGTAGGACGCCCCTTGGCGCCGGAGAACGCGTGACCCTCATCAGCTTCGGATTCCGGGCGCGCGATGTGGCCAAGCGTTCGGCCGCTCACCTCCCGGCCGCTCCGCGCTGAGTACGGGAGGTTCTTCACAAACGCAGAAAGGCCCCGCCTCGCTCCCCTGAGGGAGAACAAGGCGGGGCCTTTGCGACTCTCTTGATCTGTGACTCTCCGCGCAAACGGGTCTAGTTGCGGCGAGGGTTTTTTCCCTCCCTGCCGCGCTTTGGGCCCTGGGAGGGGAGTCACCCCCCTGGGCAAACCCGCAGGTCAGGGGCTTTGCATGGGCTTTTGGCGCTCCGAGGCCCATCCTCCGGGCTGGTGAACGGCCGTCTCGCGGCTGTGACAGGACGTGCACAGCGGGCGGAGCCGTGACCAAGCGTCAGGATCGGGCACGCCTCGGGCGACCAGTGAGCGGCGCGACTCGGGGAAGTGGTCAGCGACCACCGCGAGGCGAGCGCAGAGCACGCACCACGGATGGGCGTAGAGGTAGGCCCGACGGATGCGGGGCCAGCGAGGACCGTACGCGCTGCCACCTGGTGTGCCTCGCTGTGCGTCCGCCTCGGCCTGGTGCTCGGGGCAGCGACCACCACGGGCGGTCAGCTCGGGGCACCCGGGGACAGAGCACGGGGGGCGGGGTCGTCGCGGCATGGGATACCTCGGATCTACTCGACCAGCAGGGGGGTTAGCTCTAGTTCGCTCGTTCGAGTGATTGATGTGTTCCGGACGATCACGGTGGGCAGTGCTCCGGGCGACAAGAAGCCGCAGAGAGATGAGATGACCATGGATGTAAGCACTGTCACGCTGAAGCAGTTCCAGCGGTGGCTCCAGATGGCCGACCTGACCGGGGACGGGGACGGGGACGGCATGGTCAGCAAGGAGGAGTGGCTCGCCTACGCCCGGAGTGACCGGGGCATGTTCGAGGGACTGTGGAACGAGCAGGAAGCCGCCAAGCTCTTCGATGACCTCGACTCGGACAACTCCGGCTTCCTCGACCGGGAGGACGCCATGGCCGTGGCGAAGCGCGAGTGGGCCGCACGCGAGGCGTCCACCCTCAGGGTCAACAAGCTCAAGGAGCCCTATCCCGCCGGAGAGGTGCGGATCATCAACACCAAGCTGGAACAGTCCACCGGCGGCCAGTATCAAGACGGAGTCATCAAGAAGGTTTGGCACGGCAACGGTGGCGATGACGACTACGGGGTCACGCTGTACCAGCCCGCTTACGGCCGAGAGGTGAACGTCTACCCCCGGGGCTCGGATGTCGTCGTCGAGGCCACGCGGAACGCCGGCTACGCCAGCGAGGCCAAGGACAACCAGCGTGAAAAGGAACGCAACTCCTGGACAAGCGGGCAGTAGCCTCCCGATCTGACGCATTCCACCAGGGCCCTACCGCCCCGGCATGGACCTCTCAGAGCCCGCGCCGGGGCGGAGCCATGTCCGGGCGTGACCCGAACGGCTCAAGATCGTTGGCAGCGTATGAACAACACCAAGCGCGTACTTGCTGCCCTCGCTCTCGCCGGGGCTGCACTGACGATCACGGGCACGGCCCATGCATCCGGCATCCTGGGTCTTGGGGACACGGGGTCCTCGAACAACGACTCATCACTGAACCAGAACCTCGGCATCTTCGGGGACAGCATCATGGACGGCACACACAACACCTTCGGCCCCTCAGCACTTATCAAGGGCGTCGATGGCATCGGCACCTCGCACGTACGGTAGTTAGAACGGCGCTGGTGCTCCGAAGTCTCTTGCTGTCTTGGCCTGATGGCAAGTGCGGCACAGAGCTTGAACGTTGTCGTCGGTGTCCTCGCCGCCGAGGGCGAGCGGGGTCCGGTGGTCAACGTCGACCAGCTCGGCGGGGAAGTCCTCGCCGCACAGTCCGCAGACCGCGGAGCCTGCTCGGTCGATCTGCCGGCGAAGCCGCTCGGCGCCGCTGTAGTGCCGACGAGTCCCCTGTATCAGCCATTCCGTAGAGTTCCTGATACAGGGGACTTGCGACTCGTGCAGCCGGTCTACGGGCCCGGCGGAATGACCGGCGGATCGATCGGGCTGCCGTCCGGACGTCTAGGCGTCACGTCGACGGCTAGCAGCCGGCCAGGGTGCCTGGGGTCGCTCATCTGCTGGGTTCCTCGCGGCATTGGCGCCCCACCACTGCGTACTGGCAAGCCAATTGGCGCATCCGACCACACAGGCCGCCCCTGCGCATCCCGGGGAAAGTGTGGATAGGTACCGTCCGGGCCGGGTTCGAGCGCGTCAACGGCCATGTCAGTCGGTCGCCTCGATGTAGGCGTCCCTGGCGGCGTCCAGGTCCTCTGAGAAGGCCGCACCGATGGCCTCGGCAGCCTTCTCCACCGCACTGGTGATGTCCTCGATAATCCGCAGGTCGTACCGGCGCGGCTCTGGAACGGTCAGCGGGTCACCGAGGTGGGACTGTGCGTTCTGTGCGGCGGTCAGGATCTTCTCGCGCTTGTACCGTTCGGCACGGTGTGCGACATATACCTTGAACCACGGCTCAGCGGAAAGGAGTTCGAGGAACTCCGCATGCAGCTCGTTGCCCCGCGTGGATCGACCCTCGGCCTGCGCCATCCAAGTGTTGACGAACGCGCGGTCGTACTCGGTGGCACGCTCGGCACGGCGAGCCTGCTCGACCGCCTCGGCGCCCGCCAAAGCTGCCTCGGCCTCCGCAAGTGGTGCGGCGAGCTTGTCCGCCTGGGCACGCAGCTTGGCGAGCTTGTCGGCCGCCTTGGAAACGTCAGGGTTCACTTTCAGACCTCGCGATCGGTGGGGGCGGAAACGTTGCGGCCGAGCTGCATGGCGGAAGCCTTCGCGATCTCGTAGTGGCCGAGCGAGATGCGACTGATCGGGTTGACCTGGTCGTACTGTTCGGGGCGGTCGCGCCTCAGTTTGGCAAGGTGCTCCATGTCGGCGCTGTACCGGAAAGCGTCGGCGCTCCTGTGGAGCTTTGCGATCTCCCGGTCTTCGTAGGAGTACTTGGGCGTTTCAGGGTTGGTCACGGTGTTGCCTCCGGTTGGTTGGCTGTCGGCGAAATGGAAACGTCTCTGAGGGTCAGCGGGTGTGGCGCACGGGCAGAGCAGCAAAAGAGGTACGGATACTCGGTCCTTTGGGCCCGTCAGTGGGGCGCACGCTAGACCTGCACTCTCGGAGGTAGAAGAGGGGGACGAATTCCCATGGTCGTCGGCAGTGGGCTTTCCCTCCCTACTGTTGTGGAGAGCGCAGACCTTTCCCGCGCCCGCGAACCGGTGACGGGGTGACGCTGGTGAGGCAAATTTCTGTTTCTCTTAGACACTCAACATCTAGAGAAAACTGAAATCACCGTCATCAGCGTCACCCCATCACCACCCCCGCTGGCTGCGCCGCGACGGGCTCGGCGAGGCGGACCCGACTGCCTGCCGCGGGGGCGGTCTGCGGCGACGCACTCAGCTCGGTGCGGAGCCCAGCCGTCTCCTCGATCGCCGGGTCCAGCTCACCCGCGATGGTGAACGTGACCCGCCGCGTGTCCAGCTTCCGCCACCCGCCGCGGACACCCCGCCGCACGTCGAGCCGGACCCCGGCGTCTACCAACATCCGTCGCCGGCCAGCAACGTCCGCGGTCGCCCAGTCGTCCGCGTAGGTCCGCCCGGTCTCCGTGACCACCCGCGTGGGCTCGGTCTTCTCCCGGGACTCCAACTCAGCTATGCGGCTGTCCAGCGCGTTATGTCGCTTCTGCCACTCCTGCGCAGCGTGCCGAGACTTCTGCTGCCCTTGAATTTTGAGGTGCGCCGTGTACTCCGCCACGGTGGCGTTCAGCTCCGGCTCGGGGTCGTACCCGGGCACCTCTACGACGGTCTTCGTCCGGATGGGGCCGACCAGCCGCAGAAACTCCTCTTCCACGTGGTCATCTGCCCAGTCTCCCCGGACGTTCGACGGTGCCTCGCACTTGTCGCCGCGGGCGTGGTGGTTGCACTTGTACGTAGCGGTCCTGCCTTCCTGCGCGTTCAAGTACATGCGCCCGCCGCACGAATCGCAGTGGATGACCCGCAGCAGCAGGGCATCCGTGTCGGACCGGTCGCTGTTCTCGATGCTGCGTTCGTCAAGGATGGCGCCGATCTGGTCGAATTCCTCGCGGGTGAGGATCGGGTCCATGGTGCACATGATCGGGTTGCCGTGGTCGTCGCGCACGGGCACGCCGTTGTGCATCTTCCAGCCGATCAGCGTCTCACTGCGGAGCATCCGGGTAATGACCGCCGGAGTCCACTTGAACACGTCCACCACGACGTGGGAGCCCTTCGCCCCGCCGGTCTTTCCGCCCCGCTTTCGCCCGTTCTTGACGGACCAGTAGTCGCGCGGGCTGAGTACGTCGTCGGTGTTGAGCCCCACTGCGATGGCGGACACCGTGGCACCCTCCAGCAGCTCCCGGACGATGCGCTCAATGACTTTGACCGCGTCGGGGTCGGGCGCCAGGGTCCAACCCTTGCCGCCGAACTCCTCGGGCATCGGGGCGGGCAGGTAGCCGTACGGCGGACGACCACCGCCACGCCACCGAAGCGGCATCTTGCGCATGGCAGCCATGGCGCCGGTCACGCGGTCGCTGATGCTCTGCGACTCGACCTGTGCGGCAAACGCCAGCATGAGCATCTGGAGCTCTGCCATGGGGTCCATGGGGTTGCGGAAGTCGAACACCAGGCGCCCGCCACCGATGCCTTCGGCGAAGACCAGCACCTTGCGGTTTTCCCTCGCCCACTTGGCGAGGTCGTGCATGTGCCCCATGGACCGGATGGCGCGGTCGAAGCGCCACCACACCAGGGCGTCGAAGCTGTCCGGGTTGCTCAGCCACTGGCCGAGCTGCGGGCGGTCGAACGGACTCGTTTTCGACGCGCTGACGTCGAGGTCCACCGCCTCCCGGAGTGCGGCACCCTGCCCGAAGTCGATGTGCAGCGCTGCGGCTGCCTGATCGTCCGCCTCGCGCTGCCGCTCGGGGCTGGTGGTCTCGTCCGTCAGTACGGACAGGCGGACGCAACGAACACCCCGAAGGGTCTCGTTGAACACTGTGCCGGACAACGGATTGCGGGAGTCTTCCATACTGCGTGGGGAGGGGGAAGATTTCCCAGTACCGCACTCCGAGCCCCTGACCTGCACAGATGCCGCTGCCATCTCTCACACTCCAGAACATCCAGTTCTGTGTGTCGGGAGACGTCGAGGGCAACGAGTTCTGCGTCGACTGAGCCTCCCCCGAGCCGGCGAGGCGGGGAGCCCGTCGGGCCGAGCGCGACACCGACCTCGCCGGCCTCGACCTGGTGGGCCGAGCCGGCGGGCCGGGCCGATGGGCGGCGGCGGTACGGGGCTGGCGGAGTGGAATTCCAGGACGCGTGGTGGGAATGCGCGCGACCCTCCAGGGCGGGGCGGCACGCTTCCTGGTGACCCACAGCAGGTCTGTGGCCGATCACTCAGGAGGAATCCGCCCATGAGCAGTCACGGACACCCGGATGGGGTGCGAGGCACCTCTCCCGCGGCGAAGACGTCGGCGACCCGCCACGTCGTCGCGTTCTACCAGACCGGCACGACCACGGGTGACCCGGACAGCCACTACGTCTCCCCGGTGCCCCTGATCGGTCACGCGGACGTGGTGGAGGTGGCCGCGTTCCACCTCAACGATCCCGCCCAGTACCCGATCCTCACCCTGAACGACGACCCGCCCTCCGCGCCCAAGTACGTTCCGATGTGGCGTGACATCGCCTCGGTGCAGGCGAAGGGCGTCAAGGTCACCGCTCTCCTCGGCGGCGCCGCGCAGGGGACGTACGGGCTGCTCGACAAGGACTTCGGCACGTACTACCCGCCCGTCCGCGACGCCCTCAGGACGTACCGGCTGGACGGCATCGACCTCGACGTCGAGGAAGCGTTCCGCGAGGCGACCGCCGAGCGGCTCATCCGTCAGCTGCGCTCCGACTTCGGGCCGGACTTCCTGATCACCCTTGCCCCGGGGCCCGGCGAGCTCACCATGCCCGAGGGCAGCAACCTCCCCTTCCTCGACTACCGCACGCTCGAGAAGCAGGTCGGCCCCCTGATCCGCTGGTACAACACCCAGTTCTACTGCGGCAACGGCAGCCTCGCCGACACCACCGACTACGACGCGGTCATCCGGAACCAGTTCCCCGCGTCCAAGGTCGTCGCCGCCGGCATCACCAACGACAACCTGGACTGCGAGGGCTACGTCGACATGCCGGCCCTCCAGCGGACCCTGCGCGCTCTCGCCGACAAGTACCCGGACTTCGCCGGTGCCGCGGGCTGGGAGTACGCGCTCTCCCGCGCCGTCGACGGTCCCAACTGCCCCACCGGACCCGCCAGCTGGTACTGCGCCGTCCGTCAGGCGCTCGTCGCCCCGGCGGCCAGGGCCTGACGGTGTAGCTCCGCGGAGGACTCCGGCTTCGGGGAGTTCGATCACGGAGCCCCCGCGTCGGCCAGCAGAGCCGCCGTGCATTCCTCGGTGAGGTCTTCTGCGTGCGGTGGCAGCGGCTGCCCGGCGCGCAGATGGCGGCGGACCACGGACAGCGGCAGGTCGATCAGGGCCAGGCTGATGCGCTCGTGGTCCCGGGGGCCCGCCGCGCCGAGGGCTTCGGCGAGGGAGGCGATGGAGTCGAGGACGCGTCGGCTGCCGAGGTCCGCGCGCTCCTGGTGGTCCTCGGACCAGTCGGCGCGGCCGAACTCCTCGGCGCCGTAGAGGAGGAGCGAGGCTTCCTGCGGGTGGGCGCGGCTCCAGGAGATGACGTGCCGGGCGGCCGCGCGGGCGGCCGGGTGGGGGTCGGCCGCGCTGCCGAGCGCGGCGAAGTACCCCTCCTGGAAACGCTCCACGGTGCGCAGCCACACCTCGGCGAGCAGTGCCGTACGGCCGGGGAAGCGGTGGTACATGGACCCGCTCGGCGCGCCGATCGCCTGGGCGACGGCGGACATGGTCACGCCGGCCGGCCCGGCGGAGGCGGCCAGCCGGACGGCGGCGTCGAGGATCTGGTCGGTGTCGAAGCGGGGTGGTCTCGCCATGAATCAGAGGGTACCCTCCAGATTATTAGAGGATGGTCTCTAATAATCTGAAGGGGAGGACGCATGGGCGTCTACAACGTGCACGAGCGCCTGCTGGCCGCCAAGGCGAGCGAGGTGGGCGCGCTCGTCGACAACCTGTCAGGCGGCCCGGCGGACCGGCTCTGGCCGCACTCGGACTGGCCCGCGATGGAGTTCGACCGCCCACTGGCGGTCGGCGCGACCGGCGGCCACGGCCCGGTCCGCTACACGGTCACCGCGTACGTGCCCGGGGTCTGGATCCGCTTCACCTTCAGCGGGCCGCGCGGATTCCACGGCTTCCACGAGTTCACGGTGCTGCCCGTCGACGAGGAACGCACCGTCCTGCGGCACACCCTCGCGATGAAGGCCGGCGGCCTGGCGCGCCTGACCTGGCCGGCGGCCTGGCGCCCGATGCACGACGCCTGCCTGGAGGACGGCCTGGACCGCGCCGAGCTCGCCTGCACGGGCACGGTGGCCCGCCCGGCCCGCTGGACCCCGTACGTACGCCTGCTCCGCGCGTTCGCCCACAGGTGAACAACGACGCGGGGCCGCCTACCAGCGGTTTCGGGCACGGCCGTCCGGCTGATGATCTCGTCTGATGCCGTTGTCCTCGTCCGGCAGGCGTACGTGCCCCCGGAACAGCTGGTCAGTGGCTGCCGTCCGGGCGGTGGACGGTGAGGTCGCCGTAGGCGGGCAGAACGCCCGTCAGGTCGCCGGGTTTGCCCTGCAACGCGGCGTCCAGGAAGGCGAGGGTGGCCGCGGCGACGACGCGCGGGCTCTCCGTGCGGCCCAGGGAGCCGACGATCGAGGGCACGGGCGGCAGATACAGGGGGCCGTCCATGAACGTGAGATGTGCGGCGCCGGGGATGGTGAGCCGGTAGCTCGTCGCGGTGCTGGACTTGAGCGCCTCGGTGAGGCGGGGCAGGTAGCGCGGGTCGGTTGCCGGGGTGGCGGCCTGGGTGAGCGCGAGCGTCGGCTGGTCGAGGGAGGGGGAGGCGGGGCCGTGGGGGTAGCCGTCCAGATCGATGACGGCGTGGAAGCGGCGGTCCTGCCGGGCTGCCTGGAGGGCGGCGGCGCCGCCCATGGAGTGTCCGGCCACCGCGGCCCGGCCGGTGTCCAGGTGTCCGCTCAGCGGGTCGGCGGTCTCACCCCGGTCCAGGCCGTCCAGTTGGGTGAGGACGAAGCCGAGGTCGGCGGCCCGAATCGCCGTCCAGTCGGCCGCCAGTTTCTCGTCCTGGTCAGGGTCGCCGGTGGAGGTGGTCTCGCTGGTGATCGTCCGGCCGTCGGCGAGGACGACGGCGGCGGAGTCGTACGGGTGGTCGAGGGCGGCGACCACGTAGCCGTGGCTGGCCAGTTCCTCCGCCCAGGCGGTGTTCTGGGTGCGCACTCCGCCCGACCCGGGAGAGAACAGGACGACGGGGAACCGCCCCCGCCCGCCGTCCACCGGGGCGTCGAAGACCGCATGGGTGTGGGCACGCGGAACACCGTCGACCAGGAAATCCGGCAGGCCGACCTGGCGGGCGAGGGCGTCGGAGACGGTGCGCGCCTCGTGCTCCGTACGTCCGAGGTACTGGGCCCGCTGCGCGCCGGCGGGGCTCTTCTGCGCGGGGTACCAGAGCTGGACCACGACCGTGCGCCGGTCGTCCGGATCGGCGGTGAAGGTCTCGGGGCGGTGCGGGTCGGTCCACTGGACCACGCGGGTGCCGACCGCGAACTCGCCTGTCGGGGTGGGGAATTCGGGTACGGGAAGGGCCCAGGCGGCCACCGGGCCCGTGACGATCAGGCCGACGCAGGCCACCGATCCCGGCAACGCCAGCCACCATCGGGCCCGCCACGCCGGCCGGCCGGGACGGCGTCGAAGCGGTCGCAGCAGGGGGGAGAGGGCGAACGGCGACGCGAAGGCGGCGCCTGCCAGTACCGGCAGCATCTGCCAGCGGATCCCCGCCGCGCTCAGCAGGATCGCGGACAGCACGAGAACCGCCGCCGCCGCGATCGTGACGCGTGGGCGGGCGGAGGGGGGAAGCCAGCGTGCCACCACCAGTGCGACGGCGCCCAGCAGGACAAGGATTTCCAGGGGGGACATGTACAGCCCCGTGATGATCTCGGTCACCAGGCCATGTTCGGCGCCGGGCACGCGCTGCCACATCGATCCCGGGTCGCCGTCGGGTGCCACCGGGGTCGCAATCCGCGGCAGGTCCCGGTGCGACCGGAGTGGCAATCGGGCACGCCGGATCGGCGGCCGCCCTACGACCACGGGAGGTAGCGGGACTCCTCCTGCGGTCGTACCCGGGCACGGTGCCATCAGACGGTGGACTCATGTGCTCCGTGGGGGCCGCCGCCTACCGTGACAGGGCCGCGGGAGTGCCGGGCAGCGCGAGGCGTACGTTCCCCGTACGCCACTCGGATCCGGCCGCACGCGGTGGCAGCCCCGGCCGGGGCCACCATGACGCTGAACCGACAGGGACGTGCGATGACCGAGGCGGCCGCGGAACCCGGCGATGCCCACCGGGGCCGGGGCCGGGGCCGGGGCCGGGACCGGGGCAGGGTGTGGGTGCTGACGCGGGTGCGGTGGGCGGGGACGACCTCACGGCTGACGAGGTACGCCGACCTGGCCTCCGCACGAGCGGCGCGACTGGTGACAGCCGCCGGGCGCCGGTCCTCCCGGCTGCCGCCCGTGGTGTGGGACTCGCTGCTGCCGACGCTTCTCCTGCTCAACATCATCACCACCCGGGCACCGCACGAGCTGCCGGTGGCCGTCGCCCTCACCGCCGCCCTCGCACTTCCCCTGGTGTGGCGGCGCAGGGCCCCGCTCACGGTGTTCGGCGTCGTGGCAGCCGCAGCCTTCGTCCAGTGGCTGGCGGGCGTCCAACTTCCGGCGGACGTATGCCTGTTGGTGGCCCTCTACACGGCAGCCGCGAACTCGGGCCGGCGCGGCACGCTCGTCACCGGTGCCGTCGTGGAGGCGGGGGCCCTGCTGGCCTGTCTGCGCTGGGCGACGGAAGGCGCGTTCCTGACCCCCTTCGTCGCGGTCACCGCGATGGTCGTCGCCGCCGCCGTCCTGGGTGTGAACGTGCGGACCACGCGCGCCTACCTCGCGGCCCTGGAGGAACGGGCCGCACGCCTGGAGCAGCAACAGGAACAGCAGGCACGACTGGCCGTCGCCGAGGAGAGGACACGTATCACCCGGGAGATGCACGACATCGTCACCCACAACCTGTCCGTCATGGTCGCGCTCACCGACGCCGCCGTCTACGCGCAGCACCGGTCGCCCGACAAGGCGACCACCGCGATGCTCCAGATCTCCGAGACGGGCCGGCAGGCCCTGACCGACATGCGGCGCTCGTTGGGCATCCTGCGGACCGACGAACCGGACGCGGAACGCCACCCGTTGCCCGGCATCGCCCAACTGGAGGCCCTCGCCGACCAGATGTGCGCCGCCGGGCTGCCGACCCGCATCGAGGTCCAGGGCGGCCACACCCACATACCCGCCACCGCACAACTGACCGTCTACCGCCTGGTACAGGAAGCCTTGACCAACACCCTCAAGCACACACCCGCCGGCACACGCGCGAAGGTCCGGATACGGTGCTCGACCGGGACCGTCACCGTGGACGTCACCGACAGCGGCCCCCGCCCGCCGCTTCCCGGCGCCACACCGTCCGGCCACGGCATCCCCGGCATGCGCGAGCGCGCGGCCGCCTACGGGGGGACGTTGCGGGCCGGACCGCTCCCGGGTGGCGGCTGGGGAGTCCACACCCGCCTCCTCCTCGACAGCGGCGGAGCGGCGTCCGCATGACGATCCGCATCCTGATCGCCGACGACGAAGCACTGCTCCGGATGGCCTTCAGCACGGTCCTGGAGGGCCAGCCCGACATGACACCGGTCGGCGAAGCCGCGGACGGCGCCCAGGCCATCCGCCTCGCCCGGGAGCTGCGCCCCGATGTCGTCCTCATGGACGTCCGGATGCCCGGCATCGACGGGATCGAGGCGACCCGGCAGGTCATCCGGGCCTCCCCGCACAGCAGAGTGCTGATCCTCACCACCTTCGACCTGGATGAATACGCCTTCGCCGGACTCAGCGCCGGAGCCTCGGGCTTCCTGCCGAAGAACACCAGGCCCGAGGAACTGCTCACCGCGATACGCAGCGTCGCCGCGGGCGACGCGGTGGTGTCCCCGCGGATCACCCGCCTCCTGCTGGAGCACCTGCGCCCGCACATCCCCGACGGCGGCAGCGCCGGCCCCGACCACCGGCTGAGCCGGCTCAGCGCCCGTGAACGCGAGGTGCTCGTCCAGGTGGGCTGCGGCCTGTCCAACACCGAGATCGCGGCCGCCCTGTACCTCGCGGAGGCGACCGTGAAATCCCATCTGGGGCGAATCCTGCACAAGCTCGAACTCCGCGACCGGATACAGGCCGTGGTCTTCGCCTACGAGAGCCGCCTCATCCACCCGGCATGACGCCGCAGGAGCCGACGGCGATGTCCTCAGTCCGGGTCCGGTGTCGGGTCCGGGTCCAGGTCTGGATCCGGTGTCGGGTCCGGGTCGGGACGGGAACCGTGACGTCGTCGTCGGCGTCCCCGTTCAAACCAAGTCGTCTACGACCAGGGCTCGCGGTTCCCAGAGCTGCGAGCAGAAAGACAGTGATGACTCAGCAAGATCACCCGGCCCTGTCCGCACCCGGGCCGGACGCTCCCGGCCGGGCCCCGGGGGCCCCGGCCGGAGGGGGCCCTTCGCGGTCGATACGGCCGTGGCTGCCGGCTCTGCTGTGCGCTCTGGGGTTCGTGGCGGTCTACCTGCTCGCCGTCTGGACCCCGTTCGGGCAGCGGGGGGAGAACTCCCTGATGAACGGGAACGGCGGCGAACCGGCGTGGATCTACGACTGGTCGGGGTCGGTCTACGACTCGGCGGCCATGCCGCCGCTGGAGTTCACGGCCCTTCCCACCCTGGTCGTGGGGATGGCCGTGATCGTGGTCGTCGCGCTGGTGCGGCGGTGCTGGTGGCAGGGCTGCGCGGCGATCGGGGTCGTCCTGGGCACGTTCGGGGGCACCGAGGTGTGCAGCAAGATGCTCCTGCCCCGCCCCGACCTGGTGAACGCGCCCGACATGCTCACCGAGGTGAGCTTCCCCAGCGGGCACGCGGCCGTCCCCATCGGGCTGGTCCTCGGCGCCGCCCTCGTCGCCTCCCCGCGCCTGCGCCCCTACGTCACCGCGGTCGGCATGCTGTGGCTCACCGTCACCGCCGCTGCCGTGCAGGCGCTCTACCACCACCGGCCCAGCGACGTGCTGGGGGCCGCGCTGCTGGGCTGCGCCTGTTACGGTCTCGCGCTCTGGCTGCTGCCGTCCTCCGCCGCACCGGGGGTCGCGCGCAGCCCTCGTGCGCTGGCGGCCGTCGCCCTCGTCCTGTCGGCGGCGGCCGCGCTCGCCGCCGGCGCGCGGGACGACTCCGTCCCGGGACCGCTGTTCTTCGCCGCGGCGGCCTTCCTGTGCGCGGTCCTGGTCTGGTTCACCGTGGTGGAGGTGCCTGCCCGCGCCGCGCGCCGTACGCGGCCTGTGGTCGGCTGACCGTCCGGTGAGCATTTCCCGGTCGGCGGCAGGGCGGAGTGAATCCGGTCGGATGCGGCTGTGGACCAGGCACGGAACAGGCCGACCCGCCGGTGGCACCGGCGGGTCGGCCTGTTGCAGGGTGTGCGTTCGCCTAGCGGCGGCTGGTCCGCGCCCGCCGGCGGCGGGCCACGAGGGTGGCCGCGGCACGCAGGGCCAGGCCGATCACCGGTGCGAGGAGCAGAGTGCACCAGGTGCGGGCGGTGGCGTCGGCGGTGAGGCGGTCGGCGAGCAGGTAGGCGGCGAGGAAGGACGGGGCGAGCCAGGCCCCGTTGGTCGCGGCGAGGCGCAGCGGGCTCGCCCGGCGCGCTGCCGGTTCCTCCGCCGACTCCGCAGACTCCGCCGACTCCGTGGATGTCACACGAACCTCCTGACCACGCCGATCACCTTGTCGACGATCCGCTGGGAGACGCCGCGGTCGAAGACGAAACCCGCGAGGCAGCCGGCGACGGCCCAGACGATGCGCTGCTTCCAGCCGCCGCTCCCGAACAGTACACCGGCGCAGGCGCCGCCGGCGCAGTTGCCGATGTGGAGCGCCCAGGGTGCCAGGAAGGGGATCCAGGCGGCCACGGCCGCGGTGACGGACAGTTGGACGGCGCGGGCGACGGCGGCCTTGAGCGCGGCCTTCAGCCAGCCGGGCATCCGGCCGTTGAGGTCGGTGCAGTTGACCGGGTCGGCGTTGCAGTAGTCGTAGGCGTTGGCGCTCGCTCCCTGGACCGGGTCGGGGGAGAGGAAGCGGCCGGTGGCCGGGTTGTAGAGGCGCGCTCCCATGAGGGTGAGGGCGCTCGGGGTCTCGTCGGAGCGTTGCTTGTCGCCGAGCCAGGCGTAGCGGGTGCCGGGCTGGCCGGTGCGCGGCTGGCCGTACTCGTCGTAGTCGAGGACGGTGGGCGCGACGGCGGTGTCCAGCGGCAGCCGCAGGGTGATGTCGCCGTGCAGGTTGGCGAGTTGCAGGACGGTGCCGCCGGTCTTCGCGGTGGTGGCGGCGAGGGTGCCGGCGGGGCCGGTGACGTTGCGGGTCAGGGTGCCCGCGGTGTCCTCGGTGATCCAGCGGGGGCTGTCGGTGTCGGAGCCGTAGTGGTTGGTCCGCAGACCGGTCTGGGCCCAGGCGCCGGCGGTGTTGGTCTCGGTGGTCCAGGCGCGGAAGCGCTGGGCCGAGTCGAGGGTCCAGCTCTGCCGGTTGGTGCCGCTGGTCTGCTGCTGCACCAGGTCGGTGTTGTAGTACGCGACGGTGCTGCCGGGCAGTGCGGTGGTGCGGCCGAACGCGTCGTAGGTGTAGCCGGGGTTCACCAGGCGGTCGGCGGTGTCGTACGTGCTGGTCTGGCCGGTGCCCCCGGTGGTGGTGCAGGTCTGGCCGCGGGCGGCGTCGGCGGTGGCCAGCGCGGTGCGGTTGGTGTTGCGGTCGAAGGTGTAGGTGCGGGTGGTGCAGACGGCGTCGGTCGAGGTGTCCTGGACCTGGAGGAGCCGGCCGGCCCGGTCGTAGGCGTAGGTCTGGGCCGCGGTGACGCCGGGGGTGCCGGTGTGGGTGGCCCGCTGGCCGTGGATGGTCTCGGTGATGCCGTCGGAGACCAGCACGAGGCCGTCGCTGTCGCGGGTGTAGGTGCGGCCGGTGGTGGTGCCGGCCGGGTCCTTGTCGTCGGTCCGGGTGTAGCCGCCGGGCAGGCCCTGGGTGAGCGGCGTGCCGTCGGCGTCGTAGCGGGCGGTGAGGGTGCCGGCGACGGAGTCCGTCACCGAGGTCGCCAGGCCGCGCGGGTCGACGGCGGTGTCGTAGGTGTAGGTGGTGGTGGAGGGGGAGGTGTCGGTGACCTTGGTGGGGCGGTTGAGGGCGTCGTACTCCGTGGTGGTGACGGCGCCGTCGGCGTCGGTGTAGGAGATCAGGCGGCCGAGTTCGTCGTAGCCCTTGGCGATGGTGCCGCCGGTGGCGGAGGTCTGGCGGGTGACGGCGCCGGTGCCCGGGTGGTACGTGGTGGTGGCGGCGGGGGCCGGGGTACCGAGGCCGTCGGTGACGGTGACGGTGGTGGGACGCCCCGCCGTGTCGGTGTCGGTCACGGTGGTGCGGGTGACGCCGTTGGCCGTCTCGGTGGTGCGGGTGACCTGGCCGAACTGCCCGTACTGAGTTGTCCTGGTGGGCAGTTGTGCGGGGTTGGCGCCGCCGCCGGTGATGGCCGCGGCGGGCCCGGTCTGGCAGACGAGGTCGGCCCACTCGGGGCGGTTGCCACAGGTGCCGGTGCCGCCGGCGGTGTAGTAGGTGGTCCAGCCGGCCGCCGCGTCGGAGCCGGTGGAGGCCGGCTGCTGGGTCGAGACGACCCGGCCCTGGCCGTCGTAGCCGGTGGTGGTGGTCAGGGCGAGGCCGCCGCTGTCCTTGATCTGCGCGGTGGGCACGCCGAGCGCCCAGTTGTACGTGGTCCGGTCCTGGCGGGCGTCGACCAGCAGGTCGGGCCAGGCGCGGAGCCGGGCGCCGGTGGTGGTGAGGGTGATCTGGTTCTTGATCTTGGCGGTGCCGTCGGTCGGCCGGCCCTCGTCGTAGGTCTTCACGGTGTGCTGGCGGGCGGGCAGTTGGGTGCCGGCCTTCGCCAGGACCGTCGCGCCGGAGGTGGCGTCGGCGGCGAGGGTGATGCGGTGGAGCGGGTCGTAGACGTCGGTCTCCTGCTGGCCGTCCGCGCTGTAGGCGCTGCTGCTCGACAGGAGCCGGGCGCGTTCGGCGGAGGGCAGGGTGTCGATGCCGAGGTCGGCCAGTTCGGACTTGGCCGCGGGGGTGGCCCCGAGGGCGAGCTCGCGGTTGCCCGCGGTCAGGCTGCGGACCTGGTGGCCCTGGTTGTCGTACTCGGTGGTGGTGACGTGGTGGCCCGGGGTGGCCTGGTTGACCTGGCGGCCGGAGGCGTTCAGGTAGGTGACGCTCGCCCTGGTGTAGTCGCCGGCGCCGAGGTCGGTGCCGTTGTTGGAGGCGGGGGCCTGGTCCGGCGGGAACACCGCGGTGGCGTCGGTCGGCAGGTCGCTCTGGCCCCACGCGGAGGCGGCGGGCGCGGAGAGGTCCTCCGGTGCCTTCGCGCCGGAGAGCGGGACGCCGTAGACGACGGTGGTGGTGGCGGTGCCGTTCACGGTGCCCGTGGTGCCGGGGGCGAGGGTGTCGTGCCAGGTCTTCGTCAGCATGCCCGGGCCCGCGGCCGGGTTGGCGGTGACGGTGCCGTACGCCAGCGAGGTGGCGAGGGTGCCGCCGAGCTGGACGGAGGAGAGCAGGCCGTCGTCGGCGCCCTGGGTGTAGTAGGCGTACTGGTTCTGGCTGCTCTGGCCGAGCCGCGGGTCCCAGGTCTGGCGCAGCCGCCCGGCCGAGTCGTAGCGGTAGACGGCGACGTCGGTGGCGGTGGCCGCGGCGGCCCCGGGCGCGGTGCTCCAGAGCCTGATCGCGCTGACCTGCCCGGCGACGTCACCGAACTCGGTGCCGGTGGTGACGCCGGTGGCGGTGGTCGCGGTGGCGTAGACGAACTGCAGGACGCGGCAGCCCTTGGCGGCGACGTTCGCCGCGCACACCGCCGGGGTGGCCGCGGAGGTCGGCGCGATGACGAGCTTCGGCCGGGCCAGCGTCTTGCCGCCGACCACGGTCGTCTCCGACACCACGCTGGTGGTGGTGTTGGCCAGCCCGCCCTGGAGCGTGGAGGTCACCGTCCAGGTGGCGGCGGCCGGATCGGCCTTGGCGAAGGTGGTGACGGTGCCCTCGGTGCCGGAGAGCGTGAAGTCGGCGCCGAAGGAGCCGCTCAGGGTGAGGTCCTCGCTGCCCGGCTCGGGCGCCCAGCCGTTGCCGGCCGCGTTCGAGGTGAAGGAGACTGCGGAGCCGTCGGCGGCCATCACGCTGAGCGAGGTGCCGGAGGTCCTGCGGATCTCCGTGTACTCCGAGGCGGACAGGCTCGACGACACGCTGGACACCCAGTTGGGGCCGAAGACCGCCGCCTGGCCGTCCTGGCCGGCGGCGGCCCGCGGGTCACGCGAGGAGTGCGTGCGGCCGACCGTCATGCCGAACAGCGACACGTCGGTGGCCGGGACCCTGAGGTCGCCGGTGAGCAGGTTCAGCGCACCCGGGCCGACGTTCTCCGTCGCCGCGCCGTCGGCCTTGCGGTCGACGACGACCCGCACCGGCTCGGAGGAGACGGCCGCGGCGCCGGGCCCGGTGAAGTCCGCGCGGAGCTGGACGGTGCCGTCCGGGGTCACCGTGGAGGTGGCGTTCCAGGTGAGCGCCGGGCTCTTGCCCGCGGCGAGGGGCACGGGCCAGGCCGCCAGTGCGGCACCGCCGTTGGTGATGTCGCCGGCGGGGATCCGCGTCCAGGCGTCGGCGTCGGAGCGCCGCCAGGAGAAGGCCACCTGGTCGTACCGGGCGGCGTCGGCCTCGGCGGTGAGCGGCAGGCGCGCCGCGGTGCGGGTGCCGTCGTTCGGGGAGGTGACACCGCCCGCGCCGACCTGGAAGGTGTGGGTACGGGCCTCGGACTTGTTCTCCGCCCGGTCCACCGCCCGCACCTGGAGGGTGTTGGTGCCGGCCTTGGCCGGGGTCACGGTGAAGGTCACCGGCGCGGCGGAGCCGTTCGTCGCGACCTTGGTCCAGGTCGCGCCGTCGAGCGTCCACTCCAGGGCGTTCTGGTCACCGGCCGGCGGGGTCGCGGTGAAGGAACCGGCCTGGCCGGGGCCCTTGACCCACTGGCCCGAGGGGTAGTCGGAGGAGGAGAGCGCGGCGGGCGCCGAGGGGGCGGAGGTGTCGACCGTGAACGTGGCCCACGCCGACCAGTTGTTGTTGTAGTGCAGCCCGTCGTACGGGGAGGTGCGGAACTTGTACGTCCTGCCGTTGGCCAGCACACCGGCCGGGACCTTGACGGAGGCCGGGGCCCCGCTCGGCACGTACGGGGAGACCAGGACGTTGCCCACCTGGGTGTCGGTGGCGGCGTCGAAGATCTGGAAGGTGCCGTCGACCTTGTCGTTGTTCGGGTCGACGAAGGTGTCGCGCAGCGTCGGGGTGGTGGAGTTGACCCACCAGGTGCCGGCGGCGTCCTTGTAGAACGGGGAGCCGGCCTGCTGGTCCGTCCCGGTCCGGGGGCGGTAGTTGTACGTCACCGTCAGCTTCGGGACGTTGGTCGCGGCGTTGGCGGAGTTCACCTCCTTCCAGTACTTGGTGTTGGTCTCGTCCGGCGCGCGCAGCCCCATGCCCGAGGTGGTGTTCTTCGCCGACGTCCAGGTCTGCACCAGGTTGGTGACGTCCGCGGTGATCCAGCCGTCGCCGCCGCAGGCGTCCCGGCCCTTGGTCTCGGTGCCGGTGGCCTTCTTGGCGTTCCAGGAGGGCTGCGCCGTCCAGCGCGAGGCGGTCGAGGCGAGGCCGGTGTCCCAGATGTCCCACGCGTAGGGCTGGCAGTCGCTGTTGCCGGAGTGGAAGTTGTACAGCGACAGGCTGGCGTTGGTGATCAGCGCGTCCGCGATCGGCGCGGTGTTCCAGTTGATGAACGACCGGGCCTGGCGGGAGGATCCGTCCGCGTTCTTGGTGCCGGAGTTGCCCCAGTAGATCTCGGTGTCGGCCGACCAGTCGACCGTCTCGCCCTGCTGCACCCGGGTGTCGAAGACGTTGCCGAGGGCCGTGGTGGAAGGGTCGACCGTCACCGGGTACTGCGTCCTCGGGTCCGCGAGGAACGCGGCGTCCGGCGTGAACACCAGGTCGATGCCGTCGCCGCGCTGGACGACCTTCAGACCGACCTTCGCCTGCCGGGCGTGCTCGCCGGAGCCCTCGGCGGCGGCCGTCGCGTCCCACATCACCGGCGCCGGGAGCACGGCCCGCCGCTCGCCGGTGCGCTTGTCGGTGAACAGCACGCCGCCGTCCGGCTGGACCTCGGCCTTCAGGCCGTCGGCCTTCAGCGGCATCGTGTACGAGAACCCGGCGGCGCTCGGGCGCTGCTTGAGCACCGTGTACTGCTCGAAGCCGGTCCGGGTGGCCTCCACGACCAGGTCGGCCGCGCCGTCCGCGATCGCGTCCCGGTAGGTGGCCTTCGTGCCGTCCAGGGCGGGCTTGGGCAGGCCGCCGCGCCACTGGAGTTCGACCTGCTGGTCGCCCTGTCCGAGGGTCACCAGGGTGCGGGCGTCGTCCGCGGTCGCCGCCTGCGCGTGGAGCAGCGACTTCGCCCGGGTGCCGCCGGCACCGGCGAGCCGCAGCGCGTTCGGGTGGGCCTTCGGCGCCACCGACCCGTCCGCGCCGGCCTGGAGGCCGAGGTCGACGTCCACCCACTGGCCGTCACGCTGGAAGCGGACCGGGCCCGCGAACAGCTCGGTGGTGAGCGAACCGTCCTTGTTCACCCACGTCGTCGACGTCTCCGTACGCTCGGAGAGCGCCTCCACCCGCTGCCCGGACAGCCGGGCGGCGACCCTCGCCGACGGCACGTCGGCGGCGGACGTGGCCCACTGCCCGGCTCCCCTGCCCGCCTTCGCCGCCGCGCTCGGTGACGCGGCGAGGGCCGTCTCGGACCCGGCCAGCAGCGACACCGCCACGGCGAGGGCCAGCGACCCGCTCACCGCCCGCATGCCAACAGGCCTGCCGGGTCTGCGTCGTGTGGTCATCCGTCTGTTCATATCGACTCCTTGAGACACCGTCGCTCGACGGCGCTCTCGGAGCATAGGAGTGGGCGGCAAGATCAAAGATGGGGTCAAATGACGCCAAAGGATCATCAAATAATGATCTTGTTTCGACAAGATTCACGTGATCGTGATCATGGCGTAGGCAACCGCGCCCGCGCCCCGCGCGTTACGTCAGCGGCGCCGACCGCGCCGACCGCGCCGACCACTTACCGGCCGCCACCGCCGGTAGGGCGGGGCCGTTCCGTACCCCGGCCTCCTGCGGGGGACGGGTTCAGCTGTCGTGGCGCCGCTCACCGGTGGCGAAATGGCGGGGTGAGACGGGTGTCGGCGAGGATCCGCTCGACGGTCTCGTCGAGGGTGCTGTGCTGCGGAACGACGCGTTCGAGGCCGCCGGGCAGGAGGTCGTGGGGCTGGTACCAGCCGGCCATGTCCTCGGGGGAGAACTCGGCGGCCTGGGGGCGGGTGGCGTGGCGGCGCACGGTCTCGTCGAAGTCGGCGTCGAGGTAGTACAGGTGGCTGCGGCCGCGGTGGTCGGCGGCGAGCCGGGCGAGCATCGGGCCGTAGCGCTCGGCGGCGAGGATGCCCTCGACGACGGTGTGGAAGCCGTGGTCGAGGGCGTGCCGGGCGACCAGGTCGATGAGGCCGATGTTCGCCCCGCCCGGGAGGTCGCGTTCGCGCAGGACGGTGCGCCGGAGCACGTCCTGGGCGACGACGGCCACGCCCCGTCCGTACGCGGCGCGCAGCCGCGCGGCGACGCTCGACTTGCCCGCCCCGCTCGGACCGCGGACCACCACCAGCACGGTGTCCTGAGTTCCCGTCACGCCGGTACCGTACCGGCAGTCGGGGGGCCGCCCGGCCGGCACGCGCCGAGGGCCATGACGGCGCCGGCCGCCACCGGACGGCTCACCGGCCGCGAGTGTCGGAGGTGCGCGGTACCGTCGCGGCATCCGACCGGAGGAGGACCGCATGGCGACCAGGTGGAGCTTGACGATCGACTGCGCGCACCCGGCGAAGCTGGCTGAGTTCTGGGCACTGGCGCTGGGCTATGCGGAGAAGCCCGCACCTGTGGGATTCGGGAGTTGGGAGGAATGGCTCTCCCACTACGGGATCCCGGAGGACGAGTGGGATGACGGCGCGTACCTCTGTGATCCAGAGGGGGTGGGCCCCACCATGTCCTTCCTGAAGGTGCCGGAGCCGAAGGCGGTGAAGAACCGGGTGCACGTGGACGTCCAGGTCGGTGGCGGCCGTGAGACACCGTGGGAGGTGCGATGGCCGCGCGTGGTCGAGGCGGTGGAGCGGTTGACCGCTGCGGGCGCGACCGTGGTCAGCGAGGAGGAGTTGGACGGCAGGCCCGATCACGTGGTGATGGCCGACCCGGAAGGAAACGAGTTCTGCCTGGTCTGACAGTCGAACTCCGCTCCGGGAGGCCGCCGTACCGCATGGTGGGCGTCGCCTCCCGCCGCCCCGAGGGCCGGGGCGGCGGGAGGCCGGTGGTGGTGTCAGGAGCCGAAGGAGACCTGGTCGACCGTCCAGAAGGCGCTGTTGGTGCCCGTGTAGCGGAACTGCAGGCGCGCGGTGGTGGCGCCGGCCGGCACGGTGACGGGCAGGTGCTCGACGGTGTTCAGGTCGGCGCGGTAGGACTTCACCAGCTGCGGGGCGCCGTCGTCGAAGACCACGTACACGTCGCCGGTCTGCGGGCCGTCGACCTTGTAGTTCGTCGCGAAGGACAGCACGGCCCGGCCGAGGCCGGCGACCGGGTAGGCCGGGCTGACCAGGGTGGAGTCGAACTGGCCGGCGCCGTGCGCCTTGTCGTCCCACTCGTCGGAGTCGGCGACCGCGAAGACGTTGCGGGCCCGTACGTTGGTCTCCCGGCCCTGCCCGAGCTGGGTGGCGCTCCAGAACTCGTCGGTGGCGAAGGCCCAGCCGCGCCACTCCGTCACCCCGCCGCCGGGCATCCGGGAGTTGTCGATGCTCCAGCCGCTGGGCGGCGTGTGCGTCCAGCCCCGGACCGCGGCCGGGATGCCCGTCTCGTCCGCCCGGCCCTGTAGGGCGGGGCGCAGCGCGTCGAAGGCGTCCGGGGCGATCTCGTCGATCGGCTGCCCGTCCAGGCGCCAGGAGGGGTCGATCGCCGCGCCCTCGTGCTTGAGGACGGTGGGCGCGATGTCCACGGGCTTGACGTCGTAGCGCCGGGAGCCGGCCGGGTAGCCGGCGCCGTCGGCGATCACGAAGGTCTGCCGCTCGTTGGCGCTGTTGCCGCCGTGCCCGCCGGCGTCGGTGTGTCCGTGGTCGGTGGTGACGACGATCAGCCAGTCCTCCGAGCCGTACGTGGGGCGGGACTTGACGGCTTGCACGACCTGGCCGACGAGCGCGTCGACGGTGTGGATGGCGGCCGCGTACTGGGCGCTGGCGCCGCCGGAGGCGTGCCCGGCCTCGTCGATCCCGTCGAAGTGCAGGAAGGCGGCGTCCGGGTTGCCGTGGGCGAGGTAGTCGGCGGCGTCGGAGGCGGTCTTGGCGTCGTTCTCGTTCTCGGCGATCCGCAGGTCCGCCTTGCCGTTGAAGACGTTGCCGGTGATCGGGTTCCACGAGCCGATCACCAGCGTGGAGGCGGCCGGGTCGGCGGCCTCCAGGCGGCTGGCGAAGTCCGGGTACTGGTCGAACCGGGCGCCGGTGAACGCGTTGTCCTTGACCTGGTGCTTGTCGGGCCACACGCCGGTGGCGATGGTCGACCAGCCCGGCCCGGACAGGGTCGGCGCCAGCGGGTTGGCGTACAGGTTGCTGGTGGCGGTCATGCCGCCGGCCATCAGCGCTTTGAGGTTGGGCGCGTCGGTGGCCGCCAGCTTGTCGTAGCGGGTGCCGTCGACGCCGATGACCAGGGTCTTGGTCTGCTTGGTGCCGTCCGGCAGGCCCTTGTAGGCGGGGGCGGCGGGGGCGGCGTCGGCGGGCGCCGACGGCAGCAGCACGGCGGCTACGGCGGTGGCCGCGGTGACGGTCCGGATGGAGCGGGGGATGCGCACGGGGGCTCCCAACTAGGGGGCGACGCGGTGCGGTTGCACCGGCACCGAGGATGGGGCGCCCGTACGAGGAGGAGCCCTCCCCGGATCCACGGTTGTATGAACAACCGCCGAAATTCAGTCCAGACCGGTTACCATTCCGTGATCTCAGGGGTGCCGAACCGCCACACGATGGCGCCGGACCGCCGCTCGATAAGGTGGCGCGGTGAACCACGGCACCCCCCGGTCCCCCGTCGCCCCCGCCCGCTCCGGCGTCCCCGACCACGGCCGGGTGCCCAAGTACTACCTGGTCAAGGCCCAACTCGAAGACCTCATCGCCGAATTGGGTCCCGGCGGGCGCCTGCCCACCGAAGCCGACCTCGCCGAACGCCACCACGTCGCCCGCGCCACCGTCCGGCAGGCCCTGCGCGACCTCCTCCTCGAAGGCCGCCTGCGCCGCCAGGGTCGCGGCACCGTCGTCGCCGGCCCCAAGATCGAACAGCCGCTCTCCCTCGCCAGCTACACCGAAGGCGTCACCCGCCAGGGCCTGCGCCCCGGCCGCACCCTCATCACCCTCGACCGCCTCCCCGCCGACCCGCCCATGGCCCAGCGCCTCGCCGTCCCCGAAGGCGAACCGCTCTGGCACCTGGAACGCGTCCTGCGCGCCGACGAGGAACGCGTCGGCCTGGAGTCCACCTACGTCCCCGTCGCCCGAGTTCCGCGCCTGGAGCGGGAGTTCGACCCCGAAGGCTCGTTCTACGGGTACCTGCGCGAGTGCGGCGTGCGGCTCGGCGGTGCCGACGAACGCATCGAGACCGTCCTCGCCACCCCCCGCGAAGCCCTGCTCATCGGCACCCCGCCCGCCCTGCCCATGCTGCTGCTCCACCGCCGCAGCCGCGACGCCGAGGGCCACCCCCTCGAACAGGTCCGCACCCTCTACCGCGGCGACCGCTTCAGCTTCACCCTCGCGCTGCACGCCCCCGACAGGGACTGAAGCCGGTCCTGCGCTCCCCGCGACAGGTACGCCGGGCTCGACCACGCCCCGCTCTCCCGAAACCCCGGATCACCGCACTCCCCAGGCGGCGCGCCGCGCCCAGGCCGCCCGCCGCCCGCCGCTCGATCGCGGTGCCGCACGCCGGCTGGTCGGAGCGCTGCCGGTGGACAGCTCGACGCGGACTGCGCACCTGCGGGTCCCCGAGCGGTTGCCGCGCCCGCGCCCGGTTCTCGGCCCGTGCTGCGCGCGTCCGGTTCTCGTCCCATGCTGGAAGAGAGGGGGTACGGCGGCAGAGGAAGTGGTGGGGATGCAGACCGTTGTGGACCTCACGCGTTGCCAGGGCTACGCACAGTGCGTGTTCCTCGCGCCGAAGGTGTTCCAGCTGCACGGCGAGGAGGGACTGCTGTACGCCCCGGCTGTCCCCGACGACCAGGTCGAGCGCGTGCGCCAGGCCGCGGCGGCGTGCCCGGTCCAGGCCATCCTCCTCGGTGAGGAGGTGAGCGCTGATGGCCGGTGACCAGAGCGAGGGCCGGATCGTTGTCGTCGGCGCGTCGCTGGCCGGGTTGCGGGCCGCGGAGGCGCTACGGGAGGAGGGCTTCACCGGCTCACTGACCGTGGTCGGCGACGAGCCTCATCCGCCCTACGACCGGCCGCCGCTGTCCAAGCAGGTGCTGCTGGGCCATGCTGCGGCGGACTCCACCGGGCTGCCGATGCGCCGGGATCCGGACGCCGAGTGGCGGCTGGGCGTACGCGCCACCGGCCTGGACCCCCTGGGGAAGCGGGTGATGCTGGCCGATGGCGAGTCGCTGCCGTACGACCGGTTGCTGATCGCCACCGGGACCCGGGCGCGTCCCTGGCCCGATTCGCAGGAGGCCGCCCTGGACGGGGTGTTCACCCTGCGTACCCGCGAGGACGCCGGCGGTTTGGCCGAGCGGTTGGCTGCCGGGCCACGGCGGGTGCTGGTGATCGGCGGCGGCTTCACCGGTTCGGAGATCGCCTCGGCCTGCCGGGAACGCGGACTGGACGTCACCGTCGCCGAACGCGGTCCCGCACCTCTGGTGGGCGCGCTCGGCGGCACCCTGGCGAAACTCGCGGCCGCCATGCAGCGCAACCACGGTGTGGACCTGCGCACCGGCGTGACGGTCACCGCCCTGCGCGGGGACGACGGCGGCGGCTTCACCGGCGCGGAGCTGTCCGACGGCAGCCGCGTCGAGGCGGACGTGTGCGTCGTCGCGCTGGGGGCGGTCCGCAACGTCGAGTGGTTGGCGGATTCCGGACTGGCGGCGGGCCCGCGCGGAATCGCCTGCGACGCCGGGTGCCGCGCCTTCAACATGTACGGAATCGTCACTGACGACGTCTTCGTCGCCGGCGACGTCTCCCGCTTCCCCCACCCGCTGTTCGGTTACCAGATGCTCTCCCTCGAACACTGGGGGAACGCGGTCGAACAGGCCGGGGTGGCGGCCCACAACATGGTCAGTCCAGGGCCCCTGCGGCGCCCGCACCTCGCCCTCCCGACGTTCTGGTCGACCCAGTTCGGGCTCAACATCAAGTCGGTGGGCGTGCCCACCTTCTCCGACCACGTGGTCATCGCCCAGGGTTCTCTGGAGGCGCGCCGTCTGGCGATGGTCTACGGCTACCAGGGGCGGGTCACCGCGGCGGTCACCGTCGACATGGCCAAGTCGCTCGACTACTACCGGCACCTGATCGAGACGGCTGCGCCGTTCCCGCCCCCGCCCGGCGCGGCGGACCGCGCGCTCGCGGCGGACATCCCGATTCCGTCCGACGTGCCGGATCCGAAGGGGCTGTCCCACGGCCCCACCGTGGCGCTCACCGGATACCTGCCCGACCGTCGACTGACCGTGGTGCAGCCCCGCGGCTGACCCACGTCCCGCCCAACGACGAGGAGCCACCATGGACTCCGACACCTTGCTGGCACGGATCACCGACTACGCGAACCGCCCCAACCCCTACCCGCTGTACGCGGAACTCCGCGAGGCCGGTCCCGTCGTGCGGCAGGCAGACGGCAGCTACCTGATCGGCACCTACCACGAGGTCGCCGCCCTGCTCCACGATCCACGGATGAGCGTCGATCCCCGCACCTGTGGCGAGACGACGCACAAGCCGCCGTTCCTGCGGCTCGACGACCCGGAGCACCACAGACTGCGCACCTTGGCCATGCGGCCGTTCGGCCCCCCGCACAGCCCGTGCCGGGTCGATGCCATGCGCGGCGAGATCGTCCGGCTCACCGGGGAACTGATGGAGCCGTTCCAGGCGGGCGGCCGGATCGACATCGTCGACGACCTCGCCTACCCGCTGCCCGTCACGGTGATCTGCCGCCTGCTCGGCGTGCCGCGTGAGGACGAGCCGCTCTTCAGGGCGTGGTCCGACGCGATCGTCGCGTCCGCCGACGTCCGGCCCGAAGAGGACTCCTCCGAGCGGGACGAGGCGGGCGACCAGGCGGGCGAACAGGCGCGGGGCGAGATGGGCCGGTACCTGGCGGGCCTCGCCGAGAAGCGCCGTGGCAATCCGAGCGACGACATGCTCTCCGCCTTCGTCAACGAACCGGACCCGGCCCTGCGGCTCACCCAGGAAGAACTCGCGGAAACCGCCGTGCTGCTGCTCATCGCCGGACACGAGACCACGGTGAACCTGATCGCCAACGGGGTGCTCACCCTGCTGCGTCAGCCCGAGCAGCTGGACCGGCTGCGTCGCGAACCGGACCTGCTGCCGCGAGCGGTGGAGGAACTGCTGCGCTACGAACCCCCGGTCCACATGCGCGAGCGCATCCCCCTCGCCGACATCGACGTCGGCGGCACCACCGTCCCCCAAGGCGCCACCGTCGTGCTCGCGCTGGCCTCGGGCAACCGCGACCCCAAGCGGTTCCACGCGCCGGACCGGTTCGACCCCACCCGCCCGGACAACCAACACCTCGGCTTCGGCAGCGGTATTCACCTGTGCTACGGCGCACCACTCGCCCGCATCGAAGCCGAGGCCGCGCTCGGTGCGCTGATCCCCCGCCTCGGCCCGGCACGCCTGGTCCAGGACCCGCCCCCCTACCGGCAGAACGCCATGCTCCGCGGACCCCGCCACCTGCCCGTCCACCTCTGAAGCCAGCGGGCCCGGACCAGCGGGTCTGGAGCCAGCGGGTCGGGGTGTGGAGGATGCCGTTGATCAGGACCCCTCAACCTGGACAACCTCGTCCAGATCGCCGCCGACCGCGGAGCGACGGTGCGCCTGCTCGGCGACTACCGCCAGCCTGCCGTCCTCACCTGACCCGGCTCAGAGGGCGGCTGAAGTCGACGGTCACGAACGTGCGGTGCCGTGCTCCGCCGGCACGACGACCACGGGAAGGCCGGCGTGGTGGACGACCTCGGTGCTCGTCGACCCGAGGGTGAGTCGGCCCCAGGCACCCGACCCTCGGGAGCCGACCACGAGCAGGCTGGCGTCCTTGCTCGCCTCAAGGAGGACCTGTGCAGGGCGACCGCGTTCGCAGACGATCTCCACCTCCACGGATGGCCCACCGAGCTGTTGCTGCAGTTCCTCGACCGAGTCCGCCACGGCCTGCGTGACGAGATCGCGCTGCTGGGGGATCGGGCCGGAGTCGACCGTCCGTTCGAAGCCGGAGTGCTGGGTCGGGGTGTACTCGTACGCGCAGACGGCCCGCAGGCCTGTACCGCGCAGCTGGGCCTCGCGCAGGGCGAAGGTCACAGCCTGCCGGGCTGGGGCCGAGCCGTCTGTGCCGACCACGATCGGGCCGGCCGGATGGGGGCAGGAGGATCGGTCACGGGGGACCTCCAAGGAGTCGGCGGGCTCGGAGACGCGTGGGGCCCTCTCCACGTGCCCGGTGGCGGGGCCTGCGCGAGCCGCTTCTCAAGCCTGCTCCTCTCCGCCGGTGGGCACCAGTGCACGGGTGAGCTGTACGCGGTCGGGTCCCACGGCCGCCCCGCCGCGGTGCACGAGGAACGCCACGGTGGTCACGGCGATCTCCGGCAGGGGTCGTGGTCGCTGACCAGGCACGGCAAGGGCCGCAACCCACAACGGCGGCGGTCCTTTCAACCACCCGCTGTTACCGGCGGAGAGTACCTACTTCTCGGTCATGTTCGTCGACGAGGACTGCTGGCTGTCGGACGACGAACTGCGCCGCGACCACCAACCTGGGCTTCACCACCGACCCGGACGGCACCCGACGCCTCCCGTCCGATATGACCGACGGGAACCTGGACACGTACTACTGGAGCGCACGCACCCCCGAGTTCAACGACTGGATCCAGATCGACCTCGGCAGCCAACGCGACATCACCAAGATCGACATCTATCTCGGCAAACCCGACGGCAGCTTCACCCTGCCCGACTGCAACCTGGAATCGTCAACAGACGGCACCAATTGGACCCATTACGCACCCGTCGTGGCATATCAATCGGAGTATCACGGCACCACAGCCCGAACCGCCCGCTACATGCGCCTGAGAATGCTGATCTCACGCAGCACCCGAATCGCCATCCGCTCCTTCCGGATCACCACCAAACCCCGCGGCCGCCATCACCCCCGACGGCGCCACCTTCCACACGGGCAAGGTAGAAATCGTTGGAGACCTCGTCGTTATTGGCAACGTCACCGTGCTGGACGGCGGGAAGCTCAAGGTGAACGACGTCACCAGTCAGGTGGTCACAAACGTCATACTCGGTCTCCGTTGACGCCGACATGATCACCGCGGTCAGGAACGAATCCAACAAGAAGCAGTTCATCAACGCCTGGTTCGGCGGAAATGAGCTGTTCAACATCGGCCTTGACGCCTGGGGAGTAGCGGCCGTGCCCCTCAAGAAGGGATGGGTTTCTCAGAAGGCCTCTCCGAACGGAGCAGCGGACTTGATTGTCTGGAGGTTCTACCTGGGAGCCGAGCCGTAGGCGCAGCCCCACGAGGTCAGCGGCTGGCCCTCCGTTGGCAACCTTCCCTGCGTGCGACCGTTGAGGTCCGCCCGCTGCGACGAGCGGGCCGCCACGTGGGGAAGGTGTACCGACCTGGCGGCCTGTGGCCGAGCCGACCGCGGGGCTCGGCCACAGGCCGCGGGATCAGATGGAGATGACTTTGCCCTTCGCGAAATCCGTGCCTTGCTGCCCGTAAATGCTGATCCTGTACTGCGTGCTCGACACGTGCTCCCCCATGGCGAACAGCATCAGCTTGCTGCCGTCCGCATAGAAGAAAAGGGTGACACTCTGCTGTCCGTTACCCGAACTGGCGTGCAGGACCGGCTGATTGTTGAACTTGTGCGATCCGGTGGGCTTTCCCTGGCCGTCAAATGCCTGGTTCAGGGACTGCTTCAGGTTTGCGAGCCTGTTCCCCATGCCTGCCTCATTGAGGACGTTTTCCAGGTAGGACTGGGCTTGCGGCTGGCGCATGGGACTGGTCTGAGTCCCATCGCTCTTGATGACCACCATCTCGGAAATTGCGGCAGGTGACGCCATGCTCTTCCCCCTCGCGCTGTCGTGCAGGAAGTTCGGGATCTCCCGACCTTTCCTCAGCGTATCCCGGCAGGAAGGTCCGGGTGAGACTCTTTGGATAATCAGCTGCGGCATTCTGAGCTTGGCTCTGTCGGTGATCTTGGTGTTCGGCCGCCTGGGATCGTGATGGTGCGTCAGTCTTGTGGGCGCAGGAGGCCCGTGAGACTGGCGAGGAGTGTGAAGGCCTCGACGGCCTTGTGGTCGAACGTGTCCATCCGACGGCTGTGGAAGGCGGGGTGGAGATGGTGCTCAAGCAGAGATTCGAGGTGCCGGAGCGACGCGGGGCTGAGGTCGCGCTGGTGGGCCTTCCACTCCTCGACGTAGTCCCCGACCTGCATCGGGCTGTACTTCCGGATCCGTTCCGCCGTGCGCCGGCTTTGCGGAGCGTTCTTCCGGGCCTGGTAGACCTCGGTGAGCCGGGCCTTGGCCTTGTCCTGCGTGGTGAACCCGGACTCCTCCGCCTGCCTTCCGGCCGCGTTGCGGTACCGGATCTTGCACTCGTGCGGGCACCGGGGCCACCGGGACTCGGTGCCCGCACTCCTTGAAGAAGGAACCCATGCCGCGGATGAGGCTGGTGGTTGCCATGATCGATCTCGCTCCCCGGGCGTCCTGCTGACGTTTTGCTGACCCCGGATGGTCGATCAAGCCCCTGAGCTGGGACGAACCGCCGAAAGCGTGCTATGTGGTGGGGACGTGCTGATGGCCTCTCAGCTCGGATCCGCCCCTTGGAACGTCGCGGGCCGGGGCGGCGTCGTCCTACGCGGGGCCGATCGCGTCCGCCGCGGTGGGCTCAGAAGCTGCCGCCGGCGTGCGGAGGACCCGGCGGACGGTGTCGCGGAGCCAGCGGTGGGCCCCGTCGGCCGTGTGCCGGGGGTGCCAGGCCATGCCGATGGTCAGGGGCGGCAGGGCCAGGGGGATGTCGAGGAGGTGCAGTCCGAGGGCGCCGGCGTCGTGGGTGAGGGGCGAGGGGGCGGCGCCGGGGAGTGCGGCGGGTACGAGGCAGACGAGGTCGCTGCGGGTGGCGAGGGTCATCGCGGCCAGGTGGCTGGGGAGGACGACGCTGACCCGCCGGTGGAGGTGCTGCTCGGCCAGGGCGGCGTCGAGGGGGCCGGTGAACCGGCCGCGGCGGCTGACCGCGGCGTGGTGGGCGGCAGCGAGCCGGGCCGGGGTCAGCGGTCCTTCGGTGAGCGGATGGCCGGGCCGGACGGCCGCGACCATGCGGAGGCTGACCAGTTCTTCGACCTGGGTTTCGGGGTCCACGTGGTCGATGGATCCGACCTCCAGGTCGATCCGGCCGTCGCGCAGGGCGGGCCCGGCCTCCAGGTCTTCGGCCCGGATCCGGAACGAGACCCCCGGCGCCTCCCGCTGGGCCAGTCGCAGCAGCCCGGGCGCCAGCGCAGCGCCGACCAGGTCGGCGGCCTGGAGGGTGAAGGTGTTGCGGAGGCCGGCGGGGTCGACGCTCGTGCCGGGACTGAGCAGCGCGGCGAGGCTGCGCACCACTGTGGCGGCTTCCTCGCGCAGGGCCTGGGCGCGCGGGGTGGGAACCATGGTCTGTCCGGCCCGGACCAGGAGGGGGTCCTGGAGGATGCGGCGCAGCCGGGCCAGGGTGCGGCTCATGGCGGCGGGCGAGGTGTGCAGCCGTGCGGCGGCGCGGGTCACGCTGTGCTCGGCCAGCAAGGCATCCAGAGCGATGGCGAGATTGGCGTCGATGACCGGATCCGGGCTGCTCACCAGCATCATTCCATTTCAGTCAATGATTCCGTGCTGAAGTTCCCATTGTGGCAGCACGGCGGACCTCAGCAGGATGAGGGCGTACCGAAACCAGCACCAGCTTCGAGGTTTTCATGATCGTCATCACTGGTTCCACCGGGAACATCGGCCGCCACCTGCTCTCCCGGCTCCTGGAGTCCGCCCCCGCCGCGGGCGAGGAACTGCGCGTGATCGTGCGCGATCCCGCCCGGCTTCCGGACGCGGCGCGCGGACGCGTCGAGGTCGTCACCGGCTCGCACGCGGACGCCGAGGTCCTCGACCGGGCCTTCGAGGGCGCGGACGCGGTCTTCTGGCTCGTCCCCCCGGACGCCTCCCTGACCCCGTACGACGCCTACAGCGGTTTCACCCGCCCCGCCACCGAGGCGCTCGTCGCCCACGGCGTCGGCCACGTCGTCGGCGTCTCTGCGCTCGGCCGCGGCACCCCGCTCGCCGACCGGGCCGGCCTCGTCACCGCCTCCCTCGCCATGGACGACCTCATCGCCGGCACCGGCGTCGCCTACCGGGCCCTGGCCAACCCATCCTTCTTCGAGAACCTCCTGGAGGAAGCCGACTCGATCCGCGAGAAGGGCGTCTTCACCGACTCCGTCGACGCCGACCGCAAGGCCCCGTTCGTGGCCGTCGCCGACATCGCGGCGGCCGCAGCCGGCCTGTTGCTGGACCGCTCGTGGACCGGCACCGGCAGCGTCCCGGTCCTGGGGCCGCGGGACCTGTCCCCGAACGACCTGGCCCGCATCATGACCGAGCAGTTCGGCCGCCCCGTCCGCTACGAACGCCAGTCGTTCGACGAGCTGTACGCCACCCTCGTCGGCTACGGCCTCAACGAGGCGTTCGCCCAGGGCGTGGTCGACATGAAGCGGGCCAAGGACGAGGGCCTCGACGCCGGCGTCGTCCGCACCCCGGACACCGCCTCCCCCACCGGCTTCGAGCAGTGGTGCGCCCGGACCCTCAAGCCCGCGGTCCTCTCCTGAAGTCCAGCACCCGGCGCCGGGGCAGCACGGAGCCCGGCGAACCAGGACCACTACCCATCTGCCGCTTTGGAGGCACCCCGATGTCCGCTGAGAGGTCCGAACCACCGGTCACGGCGTTCATGCTGGTCAAGACCACGCCCGAGTGGCTCGCACTGACCGTCAAGGAGCGCGTGGACGCCTTCACCACCCAGGTCCTGCCGGCCATCAAGGCCAAGACCACCGGCGTCCGGTCACGCTTCTACGACACGGAGTTCTACTCCGCTCGTGTCACCGACGTCTGGGTGTGGGAGGCCGACGACCACCACGCCTACCAGCTGCTCGTCGACGCACTGCGCGAAACCCCCTTCTGGGACCGCTACTTCGAGGTCGTCGACCTCCTCGTCGGCACCGAGAACGGCTACGCGCGAACCTACGGCCTCGAACCCGTCGCCACCATCGCCACCTGACACACCGCCGGCCCGCCCACCCACCTGCGCACGAGCGCCGATGCCCCCTGACCGGTCGGCGGTTTCTAGAAGGCTGATGAAGATCTTGCTTCGGACACCCGATTCACCCCGGTTTGCCGGGAAATGTCAACCAGGTCGAACTGGTGCAAGCCGGGCGCGTTTTCAAGATCTTCATCAGCCTTCTAGGGGTCGTTGCAACACGTGGTCGGTTTGATCAGGCCGCGATGAGTTTATGCAGGCGCTCGGCTGGGGTTTCCCAGCCGAGCGTTTTGCGTCGGCGGCCGTTGAGTTCGTCGGCGACCGCGAGTCCGGTGGCGTCCTTGAGTCGCACCGCGACCCGGACACCCTCGCCCTGGTGCGGGCCACCGTCGGCACGGGCGGAGAACAGGGTGCCGCGGCGTGCCGCGGAGAGCGCGAGCAAGGGCTCGAAGCCGTCCTCGGACGGGAACGGGCCCGGGGGGCGCCCGGTCCGGTCCACCAGCAGGCCTCCTGAAGTTCGCAGGAGGCCCGAAGAACCTGTTCGGTTTTCTTGGGCGAGGACCGAATGGAACTCGATCACCGCAGGTCGGGGGCGTGGCTTCGGCCCCGTTGCTTCAGGTGTTGAGCAGGCGGTTGAAGAACGAGCGGTAGCGCTGGAGCGCGACGCGCAGTTCTTCGGTCGGCACCTCGTCGCCGCGGTGCCACTGGCCTTCGAGGTCCTGCTTGTGCGCGGAGAAGGTGGTGGCGAGTGCCTGCATCGCCTCGGCGACCAGATTATCGGCCGCGGACACGGCATGGCGCGGGTCGTCGACGAATTCGCCCTGGATCTTCTGCCACCGGGAGCGGAACTCCTCCTGCTGCCCGCCCAGCAGGGGTTCGTTCTCGGCGGCTTCCGGGTCCTCGGTGCGCTCGGATGGCTCGGATACCTGGGTGTAGCCCCCTTCCTGCTCCTCTTCCTGTCCGCGTTCCTGCCCGAAGTCCTGCTCGCGGTCGCGGCCTTCGAGCGTGAACTCCTGCTCACCGCTCCGCTGTTCGGTGGTGGCTTCCCCGGGGAACGCCGGTGGCGAATCCGCCCCGGAGGTATCGCTCTGTTCGTTGGTGTCCTGTCGGGCGCCGGCCAGATCCTCCGTGGACAGGCCGCCCTCGCGCGGTTCGGATGTTGCTCGGCTGTGCATCTCTTCACTTCCCTCTCGGCAGTTCCGGTCGGCGGCCGTCGCCGGGTGCGTCCCGTCAGCTCAACTCGCCGGTGCGGGGCTCACGCGCGGCTGCCCTGCGGACGGTCACCGTTGTGGAGCAGTTCCTCGAACAGGGTGCGGTAGTGCACCATGGCGCCGCGCAGTTCTTCCGTGGTCGCCTGGTGGCGGCTGCTGCGGTCGTTGACCTCGTGAGCGGACCGGAAGTGCGTCAGCACGCTCCCGTGTTCGACGGAGAGGTCCTTGAGCTGCTGCTCGTACCCCTCGGTCGGGTATCCGCGCTCGCTCATGAGCGTGGTGACGAGCCGGTCCGCCTCGTGCACCGTGTCGTCGGGCCGGTCGACGAACTGTTCCTGCACCCGTGCCCAGTCCTTGGCGTACCGGTCACGGGCACCCGGTGACAGCGGTTTGATGTTCAGCGAGTCGTGGCGCGACTCGCGCTTGCGCAGCTCCCGGTCGGCGGCGAAACGGCCGTCCTTCGCCTCCGCGGTCCGGTCGTACTCCGGGCCGAACCGTTCCTGCAGATGGCGGCGGCGGATGACGAACGTCGCCACCAGCGCGCACACGACCAGAAGGACGACGACGATGGCGATGACTGCGATGAGGGTCCCTGTTGACATTTGGGTCCTCCGCTTGTAGCTCCAGACCTCCCTGAACGGCGCGTGCCCTGCTGCCCGGAGCCAAAACACGGACGAACCGAAGAAGTCGAATGCCACGCGGACGTGCCCGAGACGCAGCGTCGGTTTCTGACCGTCGACGCGCGGGCCCTGCCCCGGGCGGACGCGGCGCCGCAGCTGGGCGCCCTGACCACCGGTGCACTTCGCACGGTGCGGCCCTTCAGCGGGGGTGGGTGGGGGAGCGGTCAGTGGTGGTGCACAGACCGGAGTCCCGTCGTCCCGTTGTTGTGGTGGATGCGCCGGCCTGGTTCCGGGGCCCGTCTCGGTCAGCCCGCGGCGTGGTTGGCCCAGAGCGACGGGTCGTCGACGTTCTCCTTGGTGACCAGGGGAGCGGGGAGCTGGTCCTCCAGGCCGTTGGGCAGGGTGATGATGGTCGAGTGGTGGTCGGTGGGCCCGGGTTGGAATTTCCTGCCTTCGGCAGCGGCCTTGGCGTAGTACAGGGCGTACTTGGCGTAGAGGTCGGCGGGCTGGGAGACGGTCGCGTCGATGTCGCCCTTGCGGATCGCGTCGAACTCCTGCGGGATGCCGTCGTTGGAGACGATGGTGATGTGGCCGGGCTGGCCGGCGGGCTTGAGCAGGCCCTTCTGGCGTAGGAGGTCGAGGGTGGGCTGGAGGAAGACGCCGCCGGCCTGCAGGTAGATGCCGTTCAGGTCCCGGTTGGCGGCGAGGGTGGACTGGAGCTTGGCGGAGGCGACGTCGCCCTTCCAGTCGGTGGGCAGCGCGATCACCTGGATACCGGGGTAGTTGCGTTTCATGCAGGCGGCGAATCCCTCGGAGCGTTCGTATCCGTTGATGGAGGTCAGCGCGCCCTGGAGCTCGGCCACCTTGCCCTTGCCGCCGAGCTGCTTGCCGAGGAACTCGCAGGCCTTGGTGCCGTACGTCTTGTTGTCGGTGCGGACCACCATGTAGACGCTGCCGTGCTCCGGTTCGGTGTCCACGCTGATCGTGTGGATGTTGGCACGGAACAACTCGGAGAGTGTCGAATCGGTGGTCATGGTGTTCTGCGGCGCCATGACGATGGACTTGGGGTGTCGGGCGGCCAGCGACTGGACGTTGGCGGTGAACGTCGCGTCGTCGCCGTTCGAACGGGTCGGGGGCAGGACACTCAGCTGCTGGTCGTTGATCTCCTGCTGGAGGTACTTCGCGTACGCCTTCCAGAAGTCGGAGTCGGCGCGGGGGATGTCGATGCCGATCTGGGGGCGGGAGTTGCCGGGGTCATCAGTGCCACCGCAGGCGGTGAGGCAGCCGGCGAGCAACACGGCGATGCAGCCCGTGCAGGTGGTCCGGATGGTTCGGCTCTTCATGTGTCAGACCGTCCTGGGTCGTGGGGGTCTTGCGCGCTGAGGGGGAGGGGAACGGATGTGCGGGATTCGGCACGTCGCCGTCAGGCGATGGCGTCGAGGTCCGGGGGGTCGAGGTCCGGGTGGTCGGTGCCGGCGGCCAGCCAGTCCTCGACGGCGGCGACGTGCACGGTGCTGGCACTGGCGGCCAGGACGGCGTCGTGGTCGACCAGGGCCCGCCATATGGCCTCGTGTTCGCGGTGGGCCTGCTCGCGGGCAGGGGCGTTGTGCGTACCGCGCACGATGCGCAGCCGCTGGGTGTGGGTGGAGAGGATGCCGAGCAGGGTGGACAGCACGGGGTTGCCGACGGCATCGGCGATGGTGCGGTGGAACTCGATGTCGAGCTCGATGAACTCCTCGATGCCGGCAGCCGCGGCGCTCTGGTCGAGGACGGCCCGCAGCGTTCGCAGGTGGTCGTCGGTGAGCAGGCCGGCGGCGAGGGCGGTGACCTGCGGTTCCAGCAGGCGCCGCACCTGGAGGAGTTGCCGGGCCGTGTGCCCGTGGGAGACGTCGGAGGCGAAGGCCATGGCTTCCAGCAGGAGGTGTGGCTCCAGGCCGGAGACGTAGGTGCCGTCGCCCTGCCGGGGGACGAGGATCCGCATCGCGGTGAGCGCCCGGACGGCCTCGCGCAGCGAGTTGCGGGACAGCCCGAGCTGGTCGGCGAGGTCGGCCTCGTTGGGGAGTCGCGCGCCGGGCAGCAGGGCGCCGGAGACGATCATTTCCTTGATCTTCTCGATGGCCTGGTCGGTCACCGCCACGGTGTTCGCCTCCTGCGTGCGGGCATGGGAGTGCTGATCGGTCGAGGGGGCGGGGCAGGGGAGGCCGAAGCGGCGCGACCGGTTCCCGCGGAGCTGGTCGCGCCGCTTCGGTGGCTCTCGGGCCGGGGGACCCCGTCACTCCTGCTTCTCGCCCGAGGCGAAGCGGGAGATGATCAGCGCGACGATGATGATCGCGCCGTTGAGGAACTGGTTCCACAGCGGCGGCACGCCCGCGAGGGTCATGACGTTGACCACGAGCTGGAGGGTCAGCACACCGGTCAGGGCGCCGAAGAGGGTGCCGCGGCCGCCGTTGAGGCTGACTCCGCCGATGACGGTGGCGGCGAAGACCTGGAAGATCCACCCGTTGCCCTGGTCGGCGGAGATGGAGCCGTAGTGGCCGGTGTAGAGGACGCCGGCGAAGGCGGCCAGCAGGCCGCCGAGGATCAGCACGATCCAGGTGATCCGGTCGACCCGGATGCCGGCGGCGCGGGCGGCCTCGGAGTTGCCGCCGATCGCGTACAGGGCGCGGCCGTGGCGGAGCCAGGCGAGGGCACAGCCGCCGGCCAGGAAGAGCAGGGCGCAGATCCAGATCGCCGCGGGGACGCCGAGCCAGCTGGTGCTGCCGAGGTAGGTGAAGGAGCCGGGCAGGTTGACGATCGACTGGCCCTGGGAGATCGCGACCTGGAGGCCGCGGAGCAGGGTGAGCGCGCCGAGGGTGACGATGAAGCCGTTGAGGCGCAGCTTGAGGATCAGGAACCCGTTGATCGCCCCGATCAGCGCGCCGACGGCCAGGCACAGCGGGATGGCCGTCCAGGAGGGCAGGAGCCCGAGGCCGTTGAAGCGCGCGCCGTGGTCGGGGAGGACCAGCCAGACGGCGATGACGGGGGCCACGCCGATCGTGGATTCCAGGGACAGGTCCATCCGGCCGACGATCAGGATCAGCGCCTCGGCCAGTACCAGCAGGCTCAGTTCGGTGGCCTGCTGGCCGACGCCCAGGAGGTTGTCGGCGGTGAGGAAGGCGGGTGAGACGACGAAGCCGATGACGCCGAGGACGAGCAGGACCGGTACGAGCGACAGGTCGCGGTAGCGGGCGAGGTCGAGGCGCCGGCCGGCCGGTGCGGTGCCGGCGGTGGCCGCGCGCGGGCTGACCTCAGTGGTGGGAGACATTGCGTTCCTTCGTGTCGGTCGGGCCGGACATGCCCTCCATGGCTGCGACCAGCTGTTCGTCGCTCCAGCCGTGCTCGAACTCGGCGACGACGCGGCCGTGGAACATGGCCAGGACGCGGTCGCAGACCCGCAGGTCGTCGAGTTCGTCGGACACGATCAGAGCGCTCCTCCCGGCGTCGGCGACCTCGCGGACGGTGCCGAGCAGGGACTCCTTGGACTTGACGTCGACGCCGTTGGTGGGCCGGATGGCCACCAGGACGTGCGGCTCGGTGGCCAGGGCCCGCGCGATGACCACCTTCTGCTGGTTGCCGCCGGACAGCGCGGACACCGGGGCCGAGGGGCCGGGTGTCTTGATGTCGAGGTCGCCGATCATCCGTTCGGCGAAGGCCCGGGTACGGGAGGGCAGCACCGTGCCGAAGGGCCCGAGCTGGTCGGTGACGGTCAGGGTGGCGTTCTCGGCGACACTGCGCTGCGGGATGAGGCCCTGGACGTGCCGGTCCTCGGGCACGAACCCGATGCCGGCCGCGAGAGCGGCGGGAACGCGCCCGGTGCGCACCGGGCGGCCCGCGACGGTGATCGTGCCGGCCTGCGGGCGGTGCAGACCGGCGATGGTCTCGCCGAGCCGGACGTTGCCGCTGGCGGCCGCGCCGGCCAGGCCCACGACCTCGCCGGCGTGCGCGGTCAGGGAGAAGTCCTGGTAGGCGCCGGCCAGGCTCAGGCCCGAGACGTTCAGCAGCGGGGCACCGTCGGGGCGCGTCCGGCCGGTCACCGACCAGGCGGGCCCGCTGTCCCGGGAGCTCTCGCCGGTCATCGCCTCCACCAGGGCCTGCTGGTCGAGTTCGGCGACTGGCGCGGTGATGATGTGCCGGGCGTCGCGGTAGACCGTGACGGTGGTGCAGAGGTCGTAGACCTCCTGCAGGTGATGGGAGATGAACAGGAAGGCGACGCCCTGTTCCTGCAGTGAGCGCAGCTTGTCGAAGAGCCGCTCGATGCCGCGGGCGTCGAGCTTGGCGGTGGGCTCGTCCAGGATGATGAAGCGGGCCCCGAAGGACAGCGCCCGGGCGATCTCGACGAACTGGCGCTGCTCGACACTCAGGTCCTCGGCGCGCGCGGTCGGGGCGACGTCCACTCCGTACTCGGCGAGCAGCTCGGTTGCGCGGCCGCGCAGTTGCTTCCAGCTGATCGGGCGCAGGGCGCCTTTGCTCTGCCTGTCCAGGAAGAGGTTCTCGGCGACGGTCAGCGCGGGGATGATGGTGGAGCGCTGGTAGACGCAGGCGACCCTGGACCGCCAGGCGTCGGTGTCACCGGGGGCCGGGGCCTGCTCACCGTCGAAGCGCAGGGTGCCGGTGTCGGGGTTCTGCAGGCCGGTGAGGATCGACACGAGCGTGGACTTGCCCGCGCCGTTGCGGCCTACCAGGGCGTGCGACTCGCCGGGCGCGACCGAGATGCGGGCGTCGCTGAGGGCGACGGTGGCGCCGAAGCGCTTGCTGATCCCGTCGGCCTCGACGACGGGGCCCCGGACGGGGCTGGGGTCCGCCATGGCGGGGACGTCCTTTCCGCAGGATCCGTGCGTGGCGGCCCGGGAAGGGGGGCCCGGGCCGCCACGCACGAGGGGTCGGTGGGCTACTTGCCTACGCCGTTGCCCCAGAGGGACTTGTCGTCGACGTTCTCCTTGGTGACCAGGGGAGCGGGGAGCTGGTCCTCCAGGCCGTTGGGCAGGGAGATGATGGTCGACTGGTGGTCGGTGGCACCGGGTTGGAAGGTCTTGCCCTCGGCCGCGGCCTGCGCGTAGTACAGCGCGTACTTGGCGTAGAGGTCGGCGGGCTGGGAGACGGTCGCGTCGATGTCGCCCTTGCGGATCGCGTCGAACTCCTGCGGGATGCCGTCGTTGGAGACGATGGCGATGTGGCCGGGCTGGCCGGCGGGCTTGAGCAGGCCCTTCTGCTGGAGCAGGGCGATGGTGGGCTGCAGGAAGACACCGCCGGCCTGGAGGTAGACGCCGCCCAGGTCCGGGTTGGCGGTGAGGGTGGACTGGAGCTTGGCGGAGGCGACGTCGCCCTTCCAGTCGGTGGCCAGCTCGATCACCTGGATGTCGGGGAACTTCTCCTTCATGCAGGCGGCGAAGGCCTCGGAGCGGTCGCGGCCGTTGACGGAGCTCAGCGCGCCCTGGAGTTCGGCGACCTTGCCCTTGCCGCCGAGCTGCTGGCCGAGGAACTCACAGGCCTTGGTGCCGTACGCCTTGTTGTCGGCGCGCACCACCATGTAGACGTTCCCCTTGTCGGGGCGGGTGTCGATGCTGACCACGGGGATCTTCTTGGCGGTCAGCTGGTCGAGGGTGGAGGCGATCGCGCCGGTGTCCTGCGGGGCCATGACGACGGCCTTGGCGCCGGTGTTCTGGAAGACCTGGACGTTGGCGACCAGCTTGGTGACGTCGTTCTGCGAGTTGCTCACCGGCAGGGTGTTGAGGCCCTGGGCGGAGGCGTCCTGCTTGATGTACTGCGCGTAGGAGTTCCAGAAGTCGGAGTCCGCACGCGGCAGGTCGATCCCGAGCGCCGGCTTGCCGCCGGCGGCGGAGTCCGTCGTGCTGCCGCGGTTGCAGGCCGTGGCGGCCCCCGCCAGGACGACTACGGCGGCGGCCGTGGCCGCGATTCTGGAGGAGCGAGGCTTCATGGTGCTGATCTCCTTGGCTGGGATGTCCGGGCTCCCCTGCGAGGGTGGGGAGCCGGTGTGGCGGGAGGCGGAGAGGCCTGTCCCCCCCCGGGAGGTGAAGCGGGGGTGGTTGAGCCGGACCTCCCCTCCCGGCCGTCATCCAGGAGGGAGGCCATGGATGCGGCGGGTCGTGGCAGGCGCGCTGGATCGTGCTTCCCGCAGTCATCGGATGGCTTGCGATCACGAGGACCATACGAGCTTGGCACGTGACTGACAATAGGGAAACCTCGGGCGAATCTCAACCGTAACGTCCGGGCCCCCATGTCGGATGATAACGAGCTGTCATCTCCTGTCTGAGCTGGAGATTTGATGAACAGTTAGGAGATGTTCGGCTCCTGACCCCGGCGGGCGCCGACAGACATCGGAGGACTTCTTGCGGTGCGTGGCCGACGCTCGTATGGTCAGGGCGTCGAGAATTCATCCGATGTGTCGGCCCGGTGAAGAACCCCGGCCCGCAGACCTATGACAGGAGCCATGGCATGAAGCTCATGCGGATCGGACCGGCGGGAGAAGAGGCTCCGGCAGCCCTCGGCGACGACGGCCGGGTCTTCGCGCTCTCGGGCCTGACCGGTGACATCGACGGGGCGTTCCTCGCCTCGGACGGGATCGACCGCGTTCGCGCCGCCCTGGCCGCCGGAGGGCTCCCTGCGATCGACCCGGTCGGCCTGCGGATCGGCGCCCCCGTCGCCCGGCCGGGCAAGGTCGTCTGCATCGGCCTCAACTACCGCGACCACGCCGAGGAGACCGGCGCTGCCGTCCCCGCCCGGCCGGTGGTCTTCATGAAGGACCCGTCCGCCGTGGTCGGTCCCTGTGACCAGGTGCTGATCCCGCGCGGCTCGGCCAAGACCGACTGGGAGGTCGAACTCGCGGTCGTGATCGGCCGCGAGGCCCGCTACCTGGACTCGCCCCGACAGGCCCTCGCCCATGTCGCGGGCTACGCGATCAGCAACGACGTGTCCGAGCGGGAGTTCCAGCTCGAGTACTCCGGGCAGTGGGACCTCGGCAAGTCCTGTGAGACCTTCAACCCGCTCGGCCCCTGGCTGGTCACCCCGGACGAGGCCGGCGACGTGCAGGCCCTCGGCCTTCGTCTGGCCGTCAACGGCGAGCAGCGGCAGAGCGGCAGCACCGAGAACATGATCTTCGACGTCCCGTACCTGGTCTGGTACCTCAGCCAGTACATGGTGCTGCGGCCCGGAGACGTCATCAACACCGGCACCCCGGCCGGCGTGGCCCTGGGGCTGCCCGGCACCCCCTACCTGCGCGCGGGCGACACCGTCGAACTGGCCATCGACGGCCTCGGCACCCAGCGCCAGACCTTCTCCAACGCCTGAAAGGCACCACGTTGTCCGCAACCACAGCGCGGATCACCGCCGTCGACACCTACGACATCCGCTTCCCCACCTCGCGGGAGCTGGACGGGTCCGACGCCATGAATCCCGACCCCGACTACTCCGCCGCCTACGTCGTCCTGCGCGCCTCCGCGGGCGGCCACGAGGGCCACGGGTTCACCTTCACCATCGGTCGCGGCAACGACGTCCAGGTCGCCGCCATCGACGCGCTGCGCCCGCACGTCGTCGGACGGTCCGTCGCCCAGCTGTGCGCCGACCCCGGTTCCCTGTACCGCGACCTGATCGGTGACAGCCAGCTGCGCTGGCTCGGACCCGAGAAGGGCGTGATGCACATGGCGATCGGAGCCGTCGTCAACGCCGTCTGGGACCTCGCCGCCAAGCGTGAGGGCAAGCCGCTGTGGCAGTTGCTGGCCGACGCCGACCCCGCATGGCTGGTGTCCCAGGTCGACTTCCGCTACATCGCCGACGCGCTGACGCCCGATGAGGCCCTCGAACTGCTGCGCAAGGGCAGACAGGGCGCACCCGGGCGGGCCGCCGAACTCCTGCGCCGCGGCTACCCCGCCTACACCACCTCGCCCGGCTGGCTCGGCTACAGCGACGAGAAGCTCACCCGCCTCGCCAAGGAGGCGGTGGCCGACGGCTTCACCCAGATCAAGCTGAAGGTCGGCGCCGACCTGGAGGACGACATCCGCCGCTGCCGCGCCGCCCGCGAGGCCGTCGGTCCGGACATCCGGATGGCGATCGACGCCAACCAGCGCTGGAACGTCGCCGAGGCGATCGAGTGGACGAACCAGCTCGCCGAGTTCGACCCCTACTGGATCGAGGAGCCGACCAGCCCGGACGACGTGCTCGGCCACGCCGCCGTCCGGCGCGGTGTCCACCCCGTCAAGGTCGCCACCGGCGAGCACGTGCAGAACCGCATCGTCTTCAAACAGCTGCTCCAGGCCGGCGCCATCGACGTCCTCCAACTGGACTCGGCCCGGGTGGCCGGCGTGAACGAGAACCTCGCCATCCTGCTGCTCGCCGCCAGGTTCGGCGTCCCCGTGTGCCCGCACGCCGGCGGCGTGGGCCTGTGCGAACTCGTCCAGCACCTGTCGATGTTCGACTACGTCGCGCTCTCCGGCACCACCGAGGACCGCGTCATCGAGTACGTCGACCACCTCCACCAGCACTTCCTCGACCCCGTGGTCATCGACGGCGGCCGCTACCGGGCACCCACCGTGCCCGGGTTCTCCGCCACCATGCACCAGGCCGCCATCGACACCTACACCTACCCCGACGGCACGTTCTGGGCAGCCGACCTGGCCGGCGGCGACAAGGAGGAGCGCTCATGACGACCGACCTCGACGGGCTCACCGCCCTGGTCACCGGCGGTGCCTCCGGCATCGGACTGGCCACCGCCCGGTTGCTCGGCGCACGCGGAGCGGACGTCGCCGTCCTCGACCTCGACCCGAGCGGCGTCCGCGCCCCGCTGCGCGGCTTCACCGCCGACGTCGCCGATGACCGCTCCGTACGCGAGGCCGTCCAGGCGGCGGCCGAGGCGCTCGGCGGGATCGACATCCTGGTCAACAACGCCGGCATCGGCGCCGCCGGAACCGTGGAGGACAACTCGGACGAGCAGTGGCACCACGTCCTGGACGTCAACGTGCTCGGCATCGTCCGCACCACCCGCGCCGCCCTGCCCCACCTGCGCCGCTCCGCCTCCGCCTCGGTGGTCAACACCTGCTCCATCGCCGCCACGGCCGGACTGCCCCAGCGCGCGCTGTACTCGGCGAGCAAGGGCGCCGTCCACTCGCTCACCCTGGCCATGGCAGCCGACCACGTCCGCGAAGGCATCCGGGTCAACTGCGTCAACCCGGGCACCGTCGACACCCCGTGGGTCGGCCGGCTGCTCGACGCGGCCGACGACCCGGCCGCCGAGCGCTCCGCACTGAACGCCCGCCAGCCCACCGGCCGGCTGGTCACCGCCGAGGAGGTCGCCGCCGCCATCGCCTACCTCGCCTCCCCGGCCGCCGCCAGCGTCACGGGCACCGCGCTCGCCGTCGACGGCGGCATGGCCGGCCTGCGCCTGCGACCGGAGCCACGCCCGTGAAGCCGCGCCACCACCCCCTCGGCCGCAGCAGGGCCCAGGTGACCGAACTCGCCTTCGGCGCCGCCGGCATCGGCAACCTGTTCACCCCGGTCACCGACGAGCAGGCCGAACAGGCCGTCACCGCCGCCTGGGAGTGCGGCGTACGGTACTTCGACACCGCCCCGCACTACGGCCTGGGCCTGTCCGAGCGGCGGCTCGGCGCCGCCCTGCGCGCGTTCCCCCGGAACCAGTACACGATCTCCACAAAGGTCGGACGCCTGCTGGAACCGGCCCCCTCCGGCGACGGCGACGACCTGGCCGACGGCTTCGCCGTGCCCGCCACCCACCACCGCGTCTGGGACTTCAGCGCCCGGGGCGTGCGCCGCTCCATCGAGGACAGCCTGGACCGGCTCGGCCTCGACCGGATCGACATCGCGTACCTGCACGACCCCGACGACCACGTCGAACAGGCACTCGCCGAGGCCTACCCGGAACTCGAACGCCTGCGCGCCGAAGGCGTCCTGGGAGCGATCGGCGTCGGCATGAACCTGGCCGGACTGCCCGCCCGGTTCATCCGCGAGACCGACCTCGACGCCGTCCTGCTCGCCGGCCGCTACAGCCTCCTCGACCAGCAGGGCCTTGCGGAACTGCTGCCCCTGGCCCACCGGCGCGGCGTCGGCGTCGTGATCGGCGGCGTCTTCAACTCCGGCCTGCTCGCCGACCCGCGGCCCGGCGCCACCTTCGACTACACCGCGGCCCCCGCAGACCTGCTCACCAGGGCCACCGACCTCAAGGCCGTCTGCGAGCGGCACGGCGTCCCGCTGCGCGCCGCCGCCCTGAAGTTCCCGTTCGGGCATCCGGCGGTGGCGAGCGTGCTGGTCGGCACCCGCAGCGCCGGCGAGGCCCGGGACGCCGCCGCCATGCTCGACCACCCCGTTCCGGCGGCGCTCTGGGCCGAGCTCAAGCACCGCGGACTGCTGCCCGCGGACGTCCCGACCCCCGGGGAGGTGGGCTGATGCGCATCGCCCTGTTCATCACCTGCTTCAACGACACCCTCTTCCCCGACACCGGCCGCGCGGTGGTGACGGTGCTGGAGCGGCTCGGCCACCGTGTCGAGTTCCCCCAGGAACAGACATGCTGCGGCCAGATGCACTTCAACACCGGCTACCGCCCCGACGCCGTCCCGCTGGTGACCCGCTTCGCCCGGGCCTTCGCCGACTACGACGCCGTGGTCACGCCGTCCGCCTCCTGCGCCGGGATGGTCCGTGACAACCACCCGCTGCTCGCCGAACGGCACGGCACCGCCTCGCTCCTCCGGCAGGTCACCGAACTGGTGCCCCGGGTGCACGAGTTCACCGAGTTCCTGACCGACGTGCTCGGCGTCACGGACGTCGGTGCCCGCTTCCCGCACCGGGTCGCCTACCACCCCACCTGCCACTCCCTGCGCGGCCTGCATCTCGGCGACCGCCCGGACCGGCTGCTGCGCGCCGTCGAGGACATCGACCTGGTCGACCTGCCCGCAGCCGACTCCTGCTGCGGCTTCGGCGGCACCTTCGCCGTGAAGAACGCCGACACCTCCGCCGCGATGCTCGCCGACAAGAACGCCGCCGTCCTGGACAGCGGAGCCGAGGTCCTGTGCGCCGCCGACAACTCCTGCCTGATGCACATCGGCGGCGGACTGTCCCGCCGGGGCGCGACCGTGCGGACCCTGCACCTGGCCGAGATCCTCGCCGCCACCGAAGGAACCGCACGATGAGCAAGCCCGGCGGCCGTGGCGTCGTCTGGCTCGGTTCCCCGTCCTTTCCCGACGCCGCCCGCGAGGCGCTCGGCAACACCCGGCTGCGCGCCAATCTGAAACGCGCCACCACCACCATCCGCGACAAGCGGCTGGCCGTCGCCTCCGAGTTGGACGACTGGGAGCACCTGAGGGACGCCGCCGCCGCGATCAAGAGCCGCACCTCACGCCACCTCGACCGCTACCTCGTCCAGCTGGAGGCCGCCGTCACCGCCGCGGGCGGCACCGTGCACTGGGCCTCGGACGCCGCCGAGGCCAACCGCATCGTCACCGAACTCGTGCGGGCCACCGGCGAACGCGAGGTCGTGAAGATCAAGTCCATGGCGACCCAGGAGATCGGCCTCAACGAGGCCCTCGCCGAAGCCGGCATCACCGCCTACGAGACGGACCTCGCCGAACTCATCGTCCAGCTCGGCGACGACCGCCCGTCCCACATCCTCGTCCCCGCGATCCACCGCAACCGGACCGAGATCCGCGACCTCTTCCTCGCCGAAATGGCCCACTGGGGGAAGCCCGCACCGGAGAACCTCGGCGACGACCCGCGCGAACTCGCCGAAGCCGCCCGCCTGCACCTGAGGGAGAAGTTCCTCACCGCCAAGGTGGCCGTCTCGGGCGCCAACTTCGCCGTCGCCGACACCGGCACGGTCGTCGTCGTGGAGTCCGAGGGCAACGGCCGGATGTGCCTCACCCTGCCCGAAACCCTCATCACCGTCATGGGCATCGAGAAGACCGTCCCGACCTGGCAGGACCTGGAGGTCTTCCTCCAGTTGCTGCCCCGCTCCTCCACCGGTGAGCGGATGAACCCCTACACCTCCACCTGGACCGGCACCACCGACGGCGACGGCCCCAGGGAGTTCCACCTGGTGCTGCTCGACAACGGCCGCACCGACACCCTCGCCGACGAGGTCGGGCGGCAGGTACTCGGCTGCATCCGCTGCTCGGCCTGCCTCAACGTCTGCCCCGTCTTCGAGCGCACCGGCGGCCACGCCTACGGCTCGGTCTACCCAGGACCGATCGGCGCCGTCCTCACCCCGCAACTGGTCGGCGTGGAGAACGCGGCGTCCCTGCCGTTCGCCTCCACCCTGTGCGGCGCCTGCTACGACGCCTGCCCGGTGAAGATCAACATCCCGGAGGTGCTGGCCCACCTGCGGGCCAAGGCCGTCGAGAGCAGGCCGCGGGGAGCCGAGGCGCTGGTCATGAAGGCCGCTGCCACCGTCCTCGATTCCCCGCGCCTGCTCTCCGTGGCCCAGAAGGCCGTCGCGCTCGGCGGCAGGGCCCTCGCCAGGGAGGGGCGGATCGGCCGGCTGCCGGGCCCGCTGCACGGCTGGTCCGACACCCGCGACACCCCCGCACCTCCGGCGGAGTCCTTCCGCACCTGGTGGCGCAAGAACAGGGAAGGTGAACGATGAGCAGCCGTGAGGCGGTTCTCGGCCGCATCCGGGCGGCGCTCGCCGACGTCCCCGCCGAAGAACGGCCCGACGACGTCCCCGTACCCCGGACCTACCGCCGCACCCACACCGAGCCGGGCGAGGACACCGTCGCCCTGTTCGCCGAGCGGGTCGCCGACCACCGCGCGGACGTCACCCGCACCGACCAGGCGGGCCTGCCGGCCGCCATCGCCGCCGCGCTCACCGCAGCCGGGGCGAGCAACCTGGCACTGCCCAGCGGCTTTCCCGTCGAGCTGCTGCCGCCCGGCGACTGGCAGTGGCACCCGGAACCGCTGGACGTCCAGGCCCTGAACGCCCTGGACGGCGCCTGCACCCTCGCCGCCGCCGGCATCGCCGTCACCGGGACCATCGTCCTCGACACCGGCCCGGGCCAGGGCCGCCGCGCCCTCACCCTCGTCCCCGACTACCATCTGTGCGTCATCCGCGCCGGACAGATCGCCGCCGACGTCCCCGACGCCCTCGCCCGCCTCGACCCCGCGCTGCCGCTGACCTTCATCTCGGGCCCTTCTGCCACCAGCGACATCGAACTCGACCGCGTCGAGGGCGTGCACGGCCCCCGCACCCTGCACGTCGTCATCGTCGACCACCCCACCCACCCGGAGCAGCCATGAGAGTCGCCCTGCACACCCGCCTCCGCCCGGACCGGATCGCCGAGTACGAGGCCGCCCACCGGGACGTGCCCGCCGAACTCGTCGCAGCCATCCGGGCTGCCGGCGCCACCTCGTGGACGATCTGGCGCAGCGGTTGCGAGCTGTTCCACCTGCTGGAGTGCGAGGACTACGCCCGGCTCCTCGCCGAACTGGAGCACCTCCCGGCCAACACCGCCTGGCAGGAGAGGATGGGCGAACTGCTCGACATCAGCCACGACTACTCGAACGCCGGCGCCGGGGCCGGGCTCCCGGCCGTGTGGGAACTGTGACCGCACGTCAGATCGTCGACGCGCACCACCACGTCTGGGACCTCGGCACGCGGCCGCAGCCCTGGATCAGCGGCGAGGCCCTCGCTCCCCTGGCCCGCTCCTTCACCGCCGCCGACCTCGCCCCCGAAGCCGCGGCGGCCGGAGTGGTCGCCACGGTCGTCGTGCAGACCGTCTGCGTCCCCGAGGAGACCCCCGAACTGCTGGCGCTGGCCGACGGCAGCGACCTGATCGCCGGCGTCGTCGGCTGGACCGACCTCACCGCCCCCGGCGTTGCCGACGCGATCGCCGCCCTGCGCGAACTCCCCGGCGGGGAACGGCTGGTGGGCATCAGGCACCAGGTCCAGGAGGAGCCCGACCCCGAGTGGCTGCTGCGCCCCGACGTCCAGCGCGGCCTGCTCGCCGTCGCCGAGGCCGGTCTCGCCTACGACCTCGTCGTCAAGCCGCACCAGCTGCCCGCCGCCGCCCTCGCGGCCGCCCGGCACACCGGCCTGACGTTCGTCCTCGACCACCTCGGCAAGCCCCCGATCGCCGACGGCGCGCTCGACCCCTGGGCAGCGGACCTGCGCCGCCTGGCCGCGCTGCCCAACACCGTGGGAAAGCTTTCCGGCCTGGTGACCGAGGCCGCCCCCGGCCGGTGGCGGACGGCGGACCTCAGGCCCTACGCCGACACCGCCCTGGAGGCCTTCGGCCCGGAACGGCTCCTCTTCGGTTCCGACTGGCCGGTGTGCACCCTGGAGGCCGGCTACGCCGAGGTCGCCCGGATCACCCGGCACCTCGCGGACGGGCTCAGCGCGGGGGAGGAGGACGCGGTGTTCCGGCACAACGCGGTCCGCGTGTACGGGCTCGGCGCCCCGCGCCGGCCCGCGGAGGGACGTGCCGGATGGTCTTGACCGGTCGCGATCAAGGCCAGCTCCGGGTGGGTGCCGGGGAGACTATGCTGCAGGGATCAGGACCAGGGAGGCATCGGCGTGCCAGTCACCGACTCGGCGATCGAGAAGATCAAAGCCATGATCGTCAGTGGTGAGCTGCGCCCCGGTTCGCGACTCCCCAAGGAGGCCGACCTGGCCGAGCGGCTCGGTCTGTCGCGCAACTCCCTGCGTGAGGCGGTGAAGGCTCTCTCGCTCATCCGGGTGCTCGACGTACGCCAGGGAGACGGCACGTACGTGACGAGTCTGGAGCCCAACCTGCTGTTGGACGCGCTGGGCTTCGTCGTCGACTTCCACCAGGACGACTCGGTGCTGGAGTTCCTGGAGGTCCGCCGCATCCTGGAGCCCGCCGCCGCGGCCATGGCCGCCCGAGTGATGCCGGACGAGGACATCGCCGCGCTCGGAGAGGTCCTGGAGAGCCTGCGTGACGACGCCCCCCTGCAAGAGCTGATCGACAACGACCTGGAGTTCCACCACAGGATCGCGGCCGGTTCGGGCAACACCGTCCTGTGCTCGCTCGTCGACGGCCTGTCCGGCCCGACCGCCCGGGCGAGGATCTGGCGCGGGCTGACCGAGGAAGGCGCGGTCGAGCGGACCCGCCAGCAGCACCGCGCCATCCTCGACGCCATCGCCCACCGCCGCCCCGACGTCGCGCACGCCTGGGCGACGGTGCACGTGGCAGGCGTCGAGCAGTGGCTGCGGGACACCCTCGGCGCAGCCGGATCCTCGCTCGGCTGACCCGGGGCGGGTGCTTCAAGGGGCGAACGCGATCCTGTCCGTGCAGATGTCCAGCCGCCGCTTCCTGCCCCTCGGAACCACCGTCACCGCCGACGGATATCTGTTCGACGGGCTGCCGGGGGAGGAGGACTGTCATCGACTCGCGTCCGCCGGCCATCGGCCCCTGGGGTGGTACCCGCAGGGACGCTCGTCGGGCTGTTCTACGGCACCTCGCTCTTCTTCGTCGTCGTCGTCCTCGGCGGCGTCACGGCCCTGCTCGGGATCAACATCTTCCGGCTGCTGCGCCACCTGCGCGAGGAGTTCCTGGTCGTGCTGGGCACGTCCTCCTCCGAGAGCGCGCTGCCGCGGCTGATGGCCAAGCTCGAAGGGCTCGGCGTGCGCCGCGACATCGTCGGGCTGACCGTGCCGACGGGCTACTCCTTCAACCTCGACGGCAGCTCCATCTACCTCTCCCTGGCCGCCGTCTACATCGCGCAGGCCACCGACACCCCGCTCAGCCTCGGCCAGCAACTCGGCCTCCTCGCCGTCATGATCCTCACCTCGAAGGGATCCGGCGGAGTCACCGGCGCCGGGTTCATCGCCCTGGCCGCAACCCTCTCCACCGCCGGCACCGTGCCCGCGGCCGGCCTGATGCTGATCCTCGGCATCGACAAGTTCATGTCCGAGTGCCGCGCGCTGACCAACCTCGCCGGCAACGGCGTGGCCACCCTCGTCGTCGCGCGCTGGGAACACGCCCTGGACACCGCACGCGTCAACCGGATCCTGCGCACGGGAACACCCGAGCCCCAGGTGTGCATTTGCCGGAGCCCGGTTACACCTGGGCCGCGATGCCGCCGGCGATCCGCAGCAGGGCGATCTCCTCGGGCGTCTTGACGGAGATCTTGCCGTAGTCGACGTCATGGCTCATGGAATAACTCCGGGATCGTCAGAATTCTTGGAGCTCCGAGGTGTTCGGCGTCCCGGGGTCGAGTATTCCGGTCGCTCGGCGGCAGGGCCAACGAAACAAATTCGACGACATCATGAGCCGAATTCGACGGACTGGTGTGCCCGTTGCGCCGCAGGAACGCCGCCGGCGCGCTTGGCCGGGTTGCGGCGCAGCCGCCACGAGCGGACGGCGGCGTCGAGCGCGTTGCGCAGCGTGGCCACGACCGGTTCGAGGGCCCGACGACGTACGGCCGTTCGACGATGCGGTTGGAGATCCCCTACGGCCCATGGGGGGCGATGACCACCGCCTACGAGGGCGAGGTCCACGGCTTCGGTCACGTGTTCGCGGTCATCCACCTGCCCCGGCCCGGCCCCGCATGCTCCCGGCGCCCCCGCCGTCGTTCAGGTGGCGAGGCCGAGGCCGAGGCCTGGGCCAGGGTCCGGGCCTTCTGCTTGAGTCGTTCGTAGGGGGTGGCACAGGACCGCCGGGCGCCGTTGGGCCTGGCGGTCCTGCTGCCGTTGCGGCGAAGGGGGCATCGCGGGTCTCCGTCATGGTCGGAGACCTGTGCGTGACCGGCGTCCGCCAGTTCCATGGCTGGGGCGGGTCAGAGATAGACGTTCTTCAGCACGCCCTGGCCGGACTCGGCGGCTTGCCGGAAGAACGCGGTGAGCTCCGCCATCCGGTAGAGCATCTCGTCCAGCAGCCCGGGCGGCAGTTCGCCGTTGACGTTCTCGGCGAGCACCTCGCCGATCCGGGTGCGCAGGACGTCCTGGTCCAGCGCCGAGAGTGCGGCGGAGGCGGTGGCGGTGCGCTCCGGGGTGACGAAGACCAGCGTGGTCTCGTCCTCGGGGAACTCCTTCAGCAGGTCCCCGCCGGTGACGACCTCGGCGAGGTCGGCCCCGGGGCAGCGGCGCAGGGACTTGTCCAGGAAGAGCCACGACTCCTCCAGCTCGCAGAGCTCGCCGCTCTCCTCGCCCTCGCGGTACTGCTCGATGGAGAGCCGGCTGGGGAAGCGCGCCAGCACGTCGTCGGGGTCGAGGAGAGTGACGTCACGGTCGACCCGTCGCATCAGGAGGTTCATGCTTGTCCGTTCATTTCGTGCTGTTCATGCGGTTCATACGGTTCATACGGTTCGTGCGGTTCGTTCGGTGCGGGCGTCCTGCCGCATGCTACGAGGTGTGCCCGGGTGGTGTCGGCCCGGGGGCGGGCCACCGGCGTGCCGGTGGCCCGCCCCCGCCGCCCGCCTACTCGGTGGCGGCGCCGCCGGTGGCGACGGTGGCGAGGAAGCCGACGACGAGCATGGTGCTGTACTCCACCGTCTGCATGCTGGGGTGCGGGATGTTGAAGCTGAGGTCGGGCCAGCTGAGGCTGGGCGCGGGCGGGTCGAGGACCGTCCCCTGGGGCTCCGGGTTCGGGTTCGGGGCCGGGCCGGGGGACGGGTTGGGGACGGGGTGGGCGTTCGGCGCCGGTACCGGGTTGGGTACGGGCTTCGGCTGGAGCTCCAGCGGCCCCTTGGGGGTTTCGTAGATCTTGTAGGCGAGGACGCCCTGGCTCACGGTCGAGGACCTGGCCACGACGAACTCCGAGGGCCGGTAGGGGTTGAGGCCGGCGAAGGAGCCCAGGTCGAACCCGGCTTCGACGTCCCGGTGGTCACCGGCGGCCTCCAGTTTCATCTTGAGGTACTTGACGTAGTTGGCGACCTCCTTCCCGCCGTCCTTCTCCGCCGGGCCGCCCCCGTTCTTGGTGTCCCAGACGTAGACCTTGCTGTCCGTCCAGTAGATGAGGTCGGCCTTGCCGTTGACCTTCAGGTTGCCCGCGTTCTTTCCCTTGGCGGCACCGGGGATGTAGTTCTCGGAGTCGATCCCCTTCCCGATGTACGAGAGGTCGGTGGTGACCTTGCCGCCCCCGTGCGGCTGCGACATCCGCAGCTTCAGTGCGTAGCCCTCGGTGACGAAGTCATGGGCCGGGGTGTACTTGGTGGCGACCTCGTTCTTGAACGACCAGACCTCCGAGATCACCCGCTCGATGAGCTTGGGCAGGGCGTTGAACCAGTTCAGGCCGGTCGGGTCGGTCTTGTTGACCGGGTCGTTGTCGGAGTAGGCGTAGCCGTTCCACTGCTGCGGCACGTCGAGCTTGAGCAGTGGATCGGGGTTGAGGAACCGGCCGGTGGACGGCTGGTACTCGCGTGCCCCGAGGTTCACCAGCCCGGTGGCCGGATCCAGTTCGCCGCCGACGAAGGCCCGTGCGCCCAGCCAGCTGCCCGGCGCGGGCTGGGTGCCGCGCTGGTTGCCGAAGGGGTCGGTCGGCCGGCGGACGACCGCCTGGCCGGGGTCGGTGCCGATCTGGACGCCGGCGGTGCCGTGCGGGTCGGAGGCCTGGTAGACCAGGACGCCCCCGCCGGTGGTGGCGGTGAGCCGGGTGATCGTCAGACCGCCGGGCGAGGGGTAGTAGCGGACGTCGGACATGGCCTTGGTGCCGGTGTCGAGCGTGAGCTCGTCCATCCCCAGCAGCAGCGTGGTCGACCCCCGGTTGTAGCGGAGCAGCAGGTTGCCGTCCGCGTCGTAGAGGTAGGTCGCGCCGTTGGCCGAGCCCTTCTGGGCCGGGGTCACCGCGGCGAGCTTGCCCTCGCCGGTCCAGGCCAGGTTCGCGGTCCCGGCGGGGCCGGAGATCCCGGTGGTGTTGCCGGACTTGTCGTACTGGTAGGAGGTGGTGGACGTCCCGGTGCTCGGCGAGCCGCTGGTGGCGGAGAGCAGGGCGTGCGGACCGCCGGTGCCGGTGTTGGGCTGGCCCTGGGCGCCGAAGGTCTGCGTCGTGGTGAGGTCGTTGGCGGTGTTGCCGGTGACGTCGTGCTGCACCAGCTGGGTGCGGTTGCCGGTGGCGTCGTACCCGTAGGACTGCCAGTACGGGGCCGGGCCGCCGACGCTCGGCGAACCGCCGTTCACCGCCGGGCCGTTGGCGTTGGCGCAGCCGCCGATGCCGGGCACCGAGGTGGCTCCGCCGGAGCCGTAGCCGGTGCCGGAGGAGTCGCTCCACGCCCCGGTGGGCTTGGTGGTGACGGCGCCGGTGTCGGTCCACGCCTGGGTCAGTCGGCCCAGGTAGTCGTAGCTGAAGCACTGGCGGTCGCTCGCCGAGGCGTTCTGCAGGTCGGTGACCGAGGTGAGCTTGCCGGCCGGGTTGTAGGTGTAGGTGGTCTGGTCGAGCGAGGTGGTGCCGACCTGGCGGTCCAGGAACGAGGACACCACGTGGCCGGTGGCCACGTCGTAGACCTGGGTGGAGACGACCTGGGTGCCGTAGTCGCCCAGCGTGGTGCGCACGGTGTTGCCGAACGCGTCGTACTGGACGTCGTGGACCAGGGTGTCGTTGCCCGCGGTGTTCTGCAGGTTGCCTGCGGTGTCGTAGACGTTGGTGACGGTCTCGGCGGGCAGGCCGCCGAGCGCCGGCAGGGTGGTGGTCGCCAGCGTGCCCAGGACGTTGTTGTAGGTGTTGCCGGTGGTGTAGGTGCCGCCCAGCGCGCCCTCGGCGGAGGGGACGGTGACCGTCGTGCCCTGCGGGCGGTAGGCGGTGTCGTAGCCGGTCACCGCCTTGGTGTAGGCGGTGCCGCCGGCGCCGCCGACGTAGCGGGTCGAGCCGGTGGGCTTGCCCTTGGCCAGTGTGTCGTAGCTCCAGGAGGCCAGCTGGTTGGCGGGCGCCACCGGGCCGTTGTAGCTGCCGGTCTTGCGGCCCAGCAGGTCGTAGGTGTAGGAGAGGGTGTTGCCGACGGCGTCGGTGGTGTGGTCCACCCGCGAGTTGACGTCGTAGGAGGTGTGGGTGGTGCCGGTGTCCGGGTCCGTCGCGGTGGTCTGGCGACCCATCAGGTCATAGCCGTAGGACCAGGTGTTGCCCGCCGAGTCGGTCCGCGTCGCGGGCTGGCCGCCCGGCGTGTAGCCGTAGCCGGTGACGTCCGCGTCGGCGGCGTTGCCGGTCGGGGTCGGGCCGCGGTACTGCCACAGCGCGCTGACGTGCTTGCGCGCGTCGGTGAACGTGGAGGTGGCCGTGCCGCCCTGGGGCGGGACGACGTCGGTGCGGTCCACCCCCGGGTAGCTGGTGGTCGTCGACCACTGCGGCTGCGCGTAGGAGACGAACGCCGAGGTGGTGACCCGGCCCTGGCCGTCGTAGCTCAGCCAGGTCTGGGACGGGACCTGCGCGTCCTGCGGGACGAAGACGGTGCCGTTCGGGAAGGTGCTCTTCTCGTAGTACGGCGCGGACTTCTTGATCGCCCAGCCGTGCGAGTCGTAGACGGTGTCGGTGATCAGCCGGCCGGTGGCGGCGGTCGGCGAGGTGGCCTGGGTCTGACGCAGCCGGCCGATGCCGTCGTACAGCTCGGTCTTGTAGGAGTAGGTGTTGTCCTCGCGCAGTGCCTGGCTGGTCACGACCGAGGGCCCGGTGAGGCCGTTGACCGCGTAGGAGTACTTGTAGGTCGGGTTGCCCTTGACCGGCTGCTGCGGCAGCCAGACGGCGGTCTGCCGCCCGAGGCCGTCGTACTGCTGCGTGGTGACCCGGCCGTTGACGTCGGTGGAGGTCAACGGCAGCCCGCGGCCCGGGTCCTGGACCACGGTGGTGCTCCAGGCGGTGCCCATCGGGCCGGTCGAGGTGACCGTGGTCGGCAGCGCGCCGGTCGCCGGGGAGTAGGCGACCGTCGTGGTGGCCGCCGGAGCCGCCGGGTCGGGGCCGGAGAGCTGGTTGCCCCGGTCGTCGTAGCTGGAGCCGTCGTTCGCGCTGGAGGAGGCCGGTCGCCCGTAGACGTCGAAGCCGGAGTGGCCCGCGTTGACGAACACTGGCTTGCCGGCGGCGTCGTAGTGGTCCAGCTGCTGCGCGCCGGTGGGCTCCGCCAGCACGCCCGCCTGGCCGAACGGCAGGTTGTCGTAGAGGGTGCGGACGTCGGTGACCACGGTGGCCGCCGTCGCCGGGGTGCCGCAGGGGCCGGTGACCGCCCGCTTCTCGCTCGACAGGTTCAGCAGCATCGGGTTGGCGCTGCTGACGGCGTAGGAGGTGGTGGTGCAGATCTCGGGGGTGCCGGCGGCGCCGTCGCCCTGGTCGTCGACCTGGATCTCCCGGTTGCCCTGCGCGGGGTCGGAGGTGGAGATCTTCGTCTGGGTCCGCCAGCCGCCGCCGGAGAGCTTCTCCTTGGTGACGGCGGTGACCTGGGAGGCCGGGTAGCGGGCGATCAGGTCGGGCAGGCCGTCGGACTGCTTGTGGGTGGCGGTGGTCTGCTGGCCGTTGGTGGTGCTGCCGGTGAGCGAGACCACCGAGCCGCCGGCCTGGTCGTAGACCTGGGTGGAGAGCTTGCCGCCGGCCAGCCAGTCGGCGTCGGTGACCTGGTCGCCCAGCGGGCTGGTGACGGTCACGCTCCGCTTGGTGCCGTCGGACTTGACGTCGCCGTCCATGCCCCGCAGGTAGGTGACCGTCTGCTGGGTCCTGGGCGCCTCCCCGGTGTAGCCGCTGCCGGTCACGGTGTCGACCGACTGGTAGCCGCGGAAGGAGTCCCAGGTGCGGGTCTTGGGGTCGATGTGCTCGGAGTCGTTGCGGTGCCAGGCGGCGCCGCCGTGGTAGCTGTAGGCGATCGCGGAGATCACAGAACCGGTGACGGCGTCCTGCTCGCTGACCGAGGTGACCAGGTACTTGTTGAACCAGTCGTTGACCGGGGTGGTCGACGAGGAACCGGGCAGGTACCACTTGACCGGGCGGCAGGCCATGGTGTTGCCGTCCTCGGACGGCGGCATGGTGTTGTTGACCCGGGAGCACTCCGGCTGGCTGTACCGGACGTCGATCTGGCCGCCGGTCTCGCCGGTGATCTGCTGGATGCGCGGCCGGTTGAAGATCGGCGCGGCCGGCACCAGGCCGTCCACCCGGTTCGGCAGCTCCCGGGCCGTGAAGGTCACGGCGGGGGTCGTCACGTTCGCCTGGCCGTTGGAGCCGGTGCGCTGGACCGAGGCCAGCCACAGCGTGGGCTTGGTGCCGTCGCCCGGGTCGGGGAAGGAGTGGGTCAGCGCCCAGCTGTCCACGGTGCGGTAGGCCGAACCGGCCAGCACCTGCGTGGTGATGCCGGTCAGCCGCTTGGTGCTGTAGAAGGACGGGCCGTTGCCGGTGCAGGCCGACGATCCGTCACAGGCCTGGTCCAGCGGGACGTCCGGCCAGGAGGCGGCGTTGGCGGTGGTGCGCTGCGCCTCGGCGCAGGTGATGGTGCCCGAGGGCAGGCAGCGCTCGGCGGTCGAGAAGAGCACCTGGGCGGCGGGCTGCTTCGAGCCGTGCGCCGCGACCTGCTCCGGCAGGCGCTGGCCCCAGGCGATCTGGCGCGGGTAGCCGCCGCGCACGTACGCGGTCGCGGTGCCCTTGCCGTTGTTCTGGCCGCCGCCGCGGTTGTAGCTGTTGGTCTCGGTCGCGTAGGAGTAGCTGACCAGGTTCTGGTGGGTGTCCACCACGTAGTCGAGGTTCCAGCGCCACCCCATGGTGCACCAGGAGCCCTGGCCCGCGGCGGAGTTGCACGGGTCGCCGGCGTTCGGCGCGTAGACCGGCTCGCCCCAGGCGGAGTTGCTGGCCGGGTCGGTGCCGTCGCCGCCCGGCAGGTGGTTCTGGCCGAACCAGTACTGGGTGCCGTCACCCGTGGTGATCCGCCAGTACTCGCCGTTGTTGAGGCCGTTGGGCGCGCCCGTCAGCTGCTCGACCTTGGTGCCGTCGTCGCCCTGGAGGCGCCAGGCGCCGGTGGCGTCGTCGCGGACCAGGACGCCGGTGTGGCCGGCCAGCGAGACGCTGGCGTTCTGCCCGCCCCAGCAGAGGTCGCGCGAGTTCGCGATCCCGGCGTTGGCACAGGACTTGTAGGAGCGCTCGACGAAACCGGGCGCGTAGTTCCAGCCGTCACCGATCCAGGAGGCCTGCGCGTTGGTGGACGAGGTCAGCCCGTCCACCGTGGCGGAGTCGTAGGAGAGCGCGACCGTCGGGGGCTTGGCACCCAGCCCGGCCGGCAGCTGGATCGGGTACGTGTAGGTGAAGTTGCCCAGGTTGGATCCTCCGCTCCAGGCCATCGAGGGCGAGAGCGAGGTGGCGGCGTACGAGCCGCCGGCCCCGGCGGAGTCGGTGGTGGCGGCCAGCACCATCGGCGCGGCGCCGGCGGCGGAGGCCCGGACGACGCCCGGTCCCTCGCGCAGCGAGGCCTGGACGACGGCCCCGGCGTGCGCGGGTGCGGCGGCGGGGGCGGTCGCGGTGGGGCCCCGGGGGAGTGCGACGTCGGCGGTGAGCTTGCCGGCGGTCGTGTCCGTGGTGGTGGGGACCGGCGTCTGGGTGCGGCACTCGGGCAGGTCCGGAGTGGTCAGCGCGCAGGCCGGGAGGGCGACGAGCCGGGTGCGGTCGACGGACAGCCCCTGGCCGAGGGCCTTGAGGTCGACGTCGACGGTCACCTTGCGGTCGCCGGTGGAGCCGGTGGCGTCGGGGGCCGCGCCCTCGGTCAGCGAGATCAGCGGACCGTTCACCCCGGCCGCCGTGCCCTTGGCCGGGGCGACGACCTGCACCGTCACCGGGTGTGCGGTGCCGGGGTCGTCGGCGGTGGGCGACAGGGCCACCGGGAGGTCGCCGGCCCGGACCGGCGTGCGTCCGCCGGAGGCCGCCGCGGACCCGCCGGTGGCGCGCTGGGCCGCCCGGGCCTCGGGGGAGTCGGCCCCGATGGTGACCTCGGCGGTACCGGTCGGTGTCGCGGTGGCGGCGGGCCGCCATTCGTCGGGCACTGGGAACGCCGGTGCCTTGGGTGTTCCGGGGCCCTGGTCCTTCCCGGAAACGGAGTTCGTCTGCGCACCCAGGGGGGTGTGCGGGGGTATCCAGGTCTTGCCGTGCGGCCGGTGTGCCGCCCAGGCCTCGGTGGGGGGTGCGCTGAGCAGCGTGACCGCCACGACCAGCACCGACAGCAGCCCCAGCCAGGGGTGGTCCTGTCTCATCATCCAGCGCCCGAACCGTATTCGGGCACGCCAAACACCCACGTGACTCTCCAAGTGAGATCCGTATCGAATGATTGATCACGAATGAGATCGAGTGATCGTCCAGGACCCTAGGGGCGTGACGGAGGGTCAAGCTAAACGAGCCTCATCGAGCCCTCATATTTTGCCGAGCATTTACCTGGGCGCGGGCGACAAAGCGGACAACTGCACACAAGATCACATGCGGTTTGACCTGCGGCTTTTCACTCGCGATCGTTCATCCTCGATCGCCCGCACGAAACCGGCGCGGGCCCTTCGGAGGGACCTCCCGAACCAGCATGAGAACCACCCCAGCCCCGCCGGTCATCACGACCCGTCGGCGGGGCAGACGCCTGCTCGCCCTGACCACCAGCGCGCTCCTCGGCCTCGGCCTGGCCGCCGTCCCCGCCGCCGGTGCCGATGCCCCGGGCGGGGCGCCCGCGCCCGCCGCCCGACCCGTCGCCGGGCCCGCCCCGGACCCGCAGGTCCGGGCCCTGCTCGACGCCCGGGCCAAGGCCAAGGCGAGCGGACAGCCCGTCACCGTGGACGCGCTGACCACCGAGGCCACCGAGACCACCGTCGCCCCCGACGGCCGGCTCGCCACCACCAGCTACGCGGAGCCCGTCCGGGTCAAGCGCGACGCCGGCTGGGCCGCCGTCGACACCACGCTGCACGCCAACGCGGACGGCACGGTCAGCCCGGCCGTCACCCCGAACGCGCTCGCGCTCTCCGGGGGCGGCGGTGGCATGCTGGCCACCCTGACCACCGGGGACGGCAAGAAGCTGGCGGTCGGCAGCCCGTTCACGCTGCCCAGGCCGGAGCTGGCCGGCTCCACCGCGACCTACCGCGGCGTGCTCGGCCCGGACGTCGACCTCCAGGTCACCGCGCGGCCGGACGGCGGCTGGCGGGACGTCATCGTGGTGCGCACGGCCGCCGCCGCGGCCGACCCGGCACTGGCCAGACTGCACTTCCCGCTGAGCGCGGACGGCCTGAGCGCCCACCAGGACGAGGCGGGGAACCTGTCGTTCACCGACGCCGCCGGGGCGGTCCGGTTCCACGCCCCGACCGCCTTCCAGTGGGACTCCACCACCCAGCCGGCCCCGGCCGCTCCGCCGGCCGCCCAGTCCCGCGCCGCCGCTTCGACGGACGCCCCGGCGAGCCTGCGGACCGTCGCGGCGTCGCGCTCGCTGACCCGCGCCGCCGCCCCGGCCGAGGCACCCGCCGCGCCGCCGGCGCCGGCCGCCCCGTCCACCGCGGAGGCGCCGGGCGGGGCCGCCGTGGTCGCGCCGATCGCCACGGCCGTCACGGCGGACGGCATCGACCTGACGCCCGATCCGGCCACCTTCGGCCAGGGCACCGGCCCGTGGTACCTGGACCCGACGATCAGCGCCGACAGCCCCTCCCAGGCCTCCGTCCAGGTCCAGGAGAACTTCCCGAAGACCAAGAACTACAACGCGCTCGGCCAGCTCGGCACCGGGTACTGCGGCTACTCCGACTGCAACGGGTACGGCCGCTACCGCGCCTACTACCAGCTCGGCATCAACGCCGCGATCTGGACCCAGCCCGGCGGCGCCCCGGCCGCCCCCACGGTCTACAACTCGACGCTGTACACCAACGTCACCAGCCAGGCCGCCCCGGGCACCCAGACGCCGCTGGGCGTCTACTGGACCCCGCCGATCGACGGCAACACCACCTGGGAACAGCAGCCCTGCTGGGACAACCTGGGCAACTGCAACAAGGTGGCGGGCGCGACGGTCACCGGCACCGGCGGACTGAACTTCGACGTCACCACCTCGATGCAGCAACTGGCCGCCGGCCACGCCGGCAACTGGACCATCGCGCTGATCCCGGACGACGAGCGGAACAAGCTCTACCGCGTCCACCTCGGCAACAACCCGCACATCACCACTTGGTACGACATCGCGCCCAGCACCTGGGGCCCGGCGACCTCGCCGACCCCCGGCTTCGCGTCCAACCCCTCGCTGAACGCCGCCTGCCAGACCCCGAACACCGGGCGCCCCTGGGACAATCCGGGCTGGATCGGCGCCAACCAGAGCATCACCCTGTCGGCGAACAGCTGGTCGCCGTCCGGGCAGAACCTCCAGTCGAACTTCCACGTGTGGGACGACAACGACAAGGGCTGGCAGCTGGTCCAGGGCTCCGCGTGGGCGGGCGCCTGGAACACCCTGAGCGTCCCGGTCGGCTCGCTGACCGACGGCCACCAGTACGGCTGGCTGGCCAACTCCACCGACGGCGGCCTGACCTCGCCCGACACCAACTGGTGCTACTTCCGGGTCGACAAGACCCCGCCGACCGTCTCGCTCGGCTCGGCCGACTTCCCGCCGTCCGGCACACCGAACCCGAGCCCGAAGTTCTTCGCGAGCGACCCCGGCAACCCGGGCACCTTCACCCTGACCGGCACCGACCCGGCCCCCGCCGGCGGCAACTCCTCCGGTGTGGCGTGCATCCGCTGGACCACCGTCCCCACCAACGCCAACCAGACCGGCTGGGGCTGCGGGGGCGGCAGCGGCAACGGGGAGGGCGTCGTCGCCGGCGGCAACGGCACCTTCCGTTACAGCCCGGGGACCTGGGGCACCAACACCGTCTGGTTCCAGGCCCAGGACAACGCCGGCAACTACAGCCAGGTCGGCTCGTACACCTTCTACGCGCCCTGGAACAAGAACGCCACCCCGGTGTTCGGCAACGTCACCGGCAGCCGCCGCCCCGACGTGCTCACCCCGGACGCCAACGGCAACCTGCGGGTGATGGAGGCCAACACCGACCCCGGCAACGTCCCGGCCGCCCCGGCCGCGGCCGCGCCCGGCGCCCAGGACCCGGCCTTCCGGGGCACCAACTGGTCCAACTACCAAGTGACGCACCGCGGCAGCCTCCAGCGCGGCAGCTTCGTCGACGACGTCCTGGCGCACAACACCACCGGCGGCGGCGAGCTGGCCAAGCACCTGTACAAGGTGAAGAACGACGGCAACGGCCACTTCGACGGCATCCCGACGGACCTCGCCAAGCCCACCGCCTGCTACGGCACCGACAACGTGCTCGCGCCCGACTGCGGCACGCTGAACTACCCGGGCGACTGGGCGCAGGCGAGCCAGGTCCTGGCGCTGGGCACGCCGACCGGTGAGGTCACCAAGCCGGTCACCCTGCCGGACCCGCAGAACCCCGGGCAGACCGTCACGAAGTACACGATCTCCCAGACCGTGCTGCTGAGCGTCGAGAACGGCGCGCTCTGGCTGTACAGCCCCACCGCGGCGGGCACCCTCCAGAACGCCCGCAAGCTGTCCGCCGACAACGTGTGGAACGGCTACGACCTGATCAACCCCGGCCCGGCGGCCGGCACCGCGCAGGCCACCCTGTGGGCCCGCAACCAGGCCACCGGCCAGATCCGCTCGTACGCCGTCACCGGCGGCGCCACACCCGACTACGGCGCGCTGGCCGGCCCGGCCGGCGGCGCGGTGATCCTGGACGGCAGGGGCACCACGGCGGCCAACTACCCGAGGATCGGGTCCTCCGGCGACCTCGACGGGGACGGCCTGCCGGACCTGTGGACCGTCGACGGCAGCGGCCGGTTCGCGATCTGGAAGGGCGCCACGACCAACGGCACCGCCGGGACCAACCAGGTCACCGGTTTCCAGGACGCGGCGGTCATGGGCTACGCCAACGGCTCCGTCGCGGTGCAGAACGCCTGGTCGCCCGGCCCCTGCCTGGACGCCTACGGCGGCCCGGCGGCCGGCAACATCGTCGACGTCTGGAGCTGCTGGGGCGGTACCAACCAGCGCTTCACCTTCGCCTTCGACGGCACCCTCCAGGCGGGCGGCGTCTGCGTGACGCCGGCCCAGAACGCGACCGGCAACGGCACCAAGGTGGTGCTCGCCCCATGCGTGTCGCGTGACACGGACAAGGCGACCGCCGCGGCCCAGCAGTGGCGCTACGACCCGGCCAGCGGCCGGATCACCAGCCTGGCGGCCACCGACGCCCCCTCCGGGCGCTGCCTGGAGGAACCTGGCTGGAACGGCGCCAACGGCACCCAGATGGGCATCTGGGACTGCAACGGCGCCCCGAACCAGTCCTGGAAGCTGATCCCGCTGACCTGACGGCCGGGCGGACAGCACCCCCGACGCCGGCCTCCGCGAGCATCCGCGGAGGCCGGCGTCGGGCGTTTCGGCGGTCAGGGCGAACGCCGCCGGGTTCGCCCGGTCACTCCCGCCACCTGGGCGGCTTCCTGACGACCCGTGCCACACCTTGCTCGCATGGGACGGCGGTCACCGCCGCACCCGCCTCGAGGGGCCCGCCTTGTGAGAGGTGGGGCGTTGCGGTCGTTTTCCGGAGAGGAGCTGACGCACCAACTGGTGCAGCGAAACCACCCCGGTGATCGGTGGCAGGCCTGCGACGATCACATCGGGGATGGTCGGTGAGGCGTCGGCCACGCACAGGCCGGCTGCCGTGGCGGAGAAGGCGACCACCACGACCCACGAGTGCACGGGCCGACGTCCGTCCAGCGCGGCGTGCAGTACCGACAGGCAGCCCACCAGCCACGGCCCGTAGATGACCATCGGCCACAGGTGAGGAAGTCCGCTCGGCGCTCGATTGAGCGCCAGGTTGCGCAGCGGGTCGTAGGCGAGTAACCAGCCCAGCACGCACACCGCGATGACGGTCATGGTGCTGAGTGCCACGAACAGCGAGCCGAGGACCTGTGACCAGGTGGCCTCAGCGGGGGGCGTGCGCCGTCGGTGTCGGGAGATCGGGCGTCTGGGGTCGGCGCCGGACAGGCCTGGATCGCTGACGGGAGCGCGGGGGTGCGGGACGAAGGGACTCTCCGGGTCCCAGGTGCCCAAGGCTTCGATGGTCGGGTACGTGGGCAAGTCCTCTGGTTCGAACTGGGTGGCACCAGCGTGCGGGGGGAGGAAAGCGGCTCTCGGGTCATACACGGCGCCCTCCATGTCCTTGCCGTCTCCGCCGGGCGACGGTTGCCCGTCCGGCGCACATCTCGCTCGTCATGCGCCGGTCGGGACCGGCTCCGCGCCACAGCGTCTGACGAAGTCCTCCTCAAGCTGACGGAGCGTCCGCAGGAAGTCGGCCAGGTAGCTGGAGCAGTGCTGCAGAACGACCCGTTCGCCGTTGCATGACAAGTAGCCGATCCGTACGTCACCCGCCGGGTTCCGCCGATCCGGGACGAAGAACCACTCGCCGAGCCTGGTTGCCGGCTCCTTCGGCAGGCGGTGCGGCAGAGTCATTGGTTGGCACATTGAACTCATGCCCCATCAACGAAATGGCTGCCGGGATGCGTATCCGGCATCCGGGCGTCGTTCCATATTCAGCATTCCGGCGCTCTCCGAAAATACCCGGACCGGGTCAGGTCCGGCTGCGTTCCGGGGCCCGCCCGGGGCTGTCGCAAATTCCTGTGTTGGTGCAGACGGGCCCCTGGGGGATGTCCAGGCGGTCGAGCGGGCGGGTGAAGGGCCGGCGGGAGGTGTGCCGGTATCAGTGGTGAAGGCGGTGTCGTGGCCGGAGTGGACCCGGTTCTCGATGTTCGACCGGAGCTTTGCCGCGTTCGTGGCGGGCCTGGCCCGCGCCCTTGGCGCCGCCGCCACCTGCGGACTCACATGACTGGCCCTTTACTTTCGGCGCCGGAAAATGGATTTCCGGTGAATCCTGATTTCCGCCGGCCTCCCGGGTGGCGAATGGTCGATTCAGTGAGCCGCTGCCCGCCGGCCGATTACCGTGGAATATGGGCGTCGTCCCATATGAGTTTCCGGTGCGGCTCGTCAAACCTCCCCGGAGATGCGGGCCGTGACGTAATTCATCTCGATGGCGGCGCTCCCTGAAATTCCCCAGGGCGCACGCCCGGCGCTCGATCCCCCCTCTATTCGTTCGGAGTGGTCGTGTAGCATTTGCGGCCGTACGGGGATCGCTCAAATTCAGAGCCCCGCCTGCGGGTGAAGTCCAGGTTGTGAGGAGCAGTGGATGCTCACCAAGGAGGAATACGAGAATGTGCGGGACCTGCACCTGCAGGGATGGTCCATCTCGGCCATCGCCCGGCACCTGGGGCATGACCGCAAGACGGTAAGGCTCTACCTCCGCGGGGAGCGGACCGTGGGGATCCGCAGCTCGGCCCAGGACCAGCTCTCCGCTTTCCTCCCGTACTGCCGGCAGCGACTCGCGGACGATCCGCACCTGCCGGCATCCACGCTGTTCGACGAGGTCTCGGCGTTGGGCTATCCGGGTGGATATTCGACCTTCACCCGGGCCGTACGCAAGCACCGGGTCCGGCCGGCCTGCGAGTTCTGCGGCTCAGCCGGGTTCGGTGACGGCGGTGTTGCCCCGCGTTCGGCGGACGAGAAGGTCCGGTTCGAGTGGCTGGAGCTTCCCGGGCCACCGGCGGAGTGGGACGGCAGGAGCCCGGCCCGGCTGCTACTGGGCTCGGTCGCCCGGCCGGATCGTTGGCGCGCCGTGATCGTCGAAGGCGGAGAACTCCCGCAGCTCGTCGAGGGGATCGACCAGGTGCTGCGGCGGCTGGGCGGTACCACCGGATGCTGGCGGTTCCGCCGGTCGCCGACCGTGTGGTGCGTGGACACCGGTCGGGTGACGCCGGCCTTCGCGCGGGTGGCCAAGTACTACGGCGTGACGGTCAAGGTCTGCCGGTCCGACCGGGTCAGTGCCATGGACGCGGCCCATCGCGCCACCGTCCAGAACTGGTGGCTCACCGTTCCGGACGGTCGCTCCCTCTGGAGTGCCCAGGAGAGCCTCGACCGGTACGCGTCCGCCCTGGACGACCGCGGCCGCACGGTCGGCGACCCGGACCAGTCGGCTCCGGCGACGGCGCTGCTGGACCTGCCGGGCACCCCGTACCCGCTCCAGAGCTGCGTCGACCGCACTGTCATGCCGCAGGGCTTGGTGCCCTATCGCGGGAACTTCTACGCGGTCTCGGCCGATCTGACCGGTGCGGAAGTGCACGTCCGGCGACGCCTCGGGGAATCGTTCCTCTCGATCACCGCCGCGAGCGGAGCGGTCATCGCGTGCTACGCACTGGCGCCGCAGGGCGCTGGGCTGAGGCTGGTCGACCGCGACAGGGCCATCGTGTTGGAACGCCCGGTCCGCCCGCCCCGTGTCGAGGCCCCGCCCTGCCCGCGCGGCAAGGACCACCTCCCGCTCTCCCCGGCGGCCCAGGCCGAGGCCGAGGCCCTGTACAGGAACGGTTCGGCGCCAAGGCGCGTGTTCGATTGTGATCAATCTGCGGGAGTTGCCCCCCACCGCGGGGTCTGATCCGCCGGCCGGTCTTGCGTGACACGAGCACAACGTACCGATGAGGAGATCATCGACAGGAGCAACAGCGTGGACTCCCGCGCCACCGTCCCGGTCCGGTCGGTGCGCTCGAACACGTCGAGGAATGCGTCCAGTTGGTTCCTGGACGCAGCCCAGGGGGAGCGGCCTTGTCGTGCTCGCGGAGCGGGTCCGGGCTTCGGCGGAGGCCGCGTGCCGGGTCGACCGTGCGGGCGTCCCGCATCAGGGTCGCCGGCCCGGCCGGGAGACGGGTGGGGAGGCTCAGCCAACGAATCGGACCCGGCGCGCCGACCGCCGGCGCGAGACGGGCGCGGTGCTGGTAGTCGCGCCGCGCGGGCTACAGCGCGGCCCGCTGGGGCCGGGTGGGAACGACGATGACGGTGGGGGTGCCGGCGGTCAGGGCCGCGGTGAACTCCCGCTCCAGGTCCTCGGTGGTCTCCACGTCGACGGCGCGGCAGCCGAAGCCGCGGGCCACCGAGGCGATGTCCAGCCCGGGCAGGTCGAGCCCGGGCACCCCGGGGGTGTCCTCCAGCAGGGCGAACGACTTGAGGATCGAGTACTCGTGGTTGCGCATCACCACGTAGACGATCGGGAGGCGGTGCCGGGCCGCCGTGTAGAGGGCCTGCACGGAGTACTGGAAGGAGCCGTCGCCGATCAGGCCGACCACCGGGCGCAGCACTCCCCGGTCCCGGTCGCCCAGCGCGACGCCGACCGCGGCCGGGACGGCCCAGCCGATGCCCCCGCTGGCCGTGGCGAAGAACGAGCCCGCTCGGGTGGTGGGCAGCCATTCGAGCTGCTGCGCCATGGTCGAGGTCGACTCGTTGACGAAGACCGCGTCCGGCGGGCGGACCCTGCTCAGGGCGGCGTACACCTCGGGCGGGGTGAGCGGCCGGTCCGGGGCGGACGGCAGCACGCGGGGCCGCGGCATCGGCTCCGGAGCGGTCCGCGTCGAACCCTCCTCGACCAGGTCCAGCAGCAGCTCGATCGCCCGCCGGGGATCGCCGAGCAGACTGTCGCCGACCCTCGCGGCCGCGGCCGCCTCCGGGTCGCCGGTGATCTGGAGCAGCCCGGTGCCCGGGGGGAGGTAGTCGCCGGGCACGTACGGGTAGTAGCGGAACACCTCCGCGCCGATCACCACCACCAGGTCGTGCCCGGCCAGCCGGTCGCTGATGGTCTTCACCGACATGCCCAGCGGGCCGGCGAAGAGCGGGTGGTCCTCGGGGAAGGAGACGCGGTCCCCCAGCGGGGCGCCGTAGACGGCGGCGCGCAGTCTCTCCGCCAGGGCGACGGCCGCGTCCCAGCCGCCACCGCGGTCGACCTCGGGCCCGAAGACGAGTGCGGGCCGGCGGCTGGCGGTGATGCGCTCGGCGAAGGCGCGCAGCCGCCCGGGGGCGGGGGCCACCCGCTCGCTCACCGTCCGCACCCGGGTGAAGCCGGACAACGGCCGCTTCCAGTCGTCCATCGGGATCGACAGGTAGACCGGGCCGGCGGGCGGCTGGAGCGCCTGCGCGTAGGCGCGCATGAAGGCCTCGGGGACGTCCTCGGCGCAGGCCGGCTCGTAGGACCACTTCACCCAGGGTTTCGGCAGCTGGGTGGCCTCGCGGTTGCCGAGGTACGGCTCGCCGATCACCAGCTCCCGGTGCTGCTGGCCGGCGGTGACGATCAGGGGCGTGTTCCCGTGGTGGGCCGCCACCAGGTTGCCCAGCGCGTTGCCGGTGCCGGCCGAGGAGTGCAGGTTGACCAGCGCGGGGCGGCCGGTGACCTGCGCGAAGGCGTCGGCCATCGCGATGGCCGAGGCCTCCTGGAGCGCCAGGACGTAGGCGAAGTCCGCGGGGAAGTCCTGGAGGAACGGCTCCTCGGTGGAGCCCGGATTCCCGAAGACCGTGGTGAGTCCGAGCGTGCGCAGCAGGTCGTACGTCACGGTGCGGACGGTGGGGTGCTCAGCCATGGGTGCCAGCGCTTTCCCCCGGGGCGCCAGGGCCTCAGGGCTCGCAGGGACGGGTCTCGGTCCAGCTGGCCGGCAGCCTCCTGGGGCGTGACGGCGACGGGGGACGGCACATCGGTTCCGATCGTCACGCCGGCCGGCTCTTGCAGGAGAGCATCGGCACCGAGGGCCCCGCAACCGGACGAACGGCCGGACGAACGGGTGCGGGGCCCTGGGGCAGGGCGGGTCGGGCGCCGCCTCGGCCGGTGCGCGGGCTAGGTTCGGGTCCGTGACCGGCAACGACGCGGTCCTGGCGCTGATGGTCGCCACGGCGCTGGGCTTCGACTTCACCAACGGCTTCCACGACACCGGCAACGCGATGGCGACCTCGATCGTCACCGGCGCCCTGCCGCCGCGCGTCGCGGTCGCGGTGTCGGCGGTGCTGAACCTGGTGGGCGCGTTCCTGTCGACCGCCGTGGCGGCGACCATCGCCAACGGTCTGGTCGCCACGGGAGAGGTGACCTTGACGGTCGTCTGCGCCGGTCTGGTCGGCAGCGTCCTGTGGAACCTGGCCACCTGGTTCCTCGGGATCCCCTCCAGTTCCTCGCACGCGCTGATCGGCGGGGTGGTCGGGGCGACGGTGGCGGCCGCCGGGGCCTCGGCCGTCAAGTGGCAGGGGCTGGTCTCCAAGGTGATCGTGCCCGCGGCGCTGTCGCCGTTCATCGCCGGTGGGGTGGCCGCGGTGGGCACCCTCCTGGTCTACCGCCTCACCCGCGACGTGCCCGAAGGCCCGCGCGGGCGCGGCTTCCGGCTCGGCCAGATCGGCTCGGCCTCCATGGTCTCGCTCGCCCACGGCACCAACGACGCGCAGAAGACCATGGGCGCCATCACCCTCGCCCTGATCGCCAACGGCACCCTGCCCGCCGGGGCGAAGGCGCCGGCCTGGGTGATCCTCTCCTGCGCGCTGGCGATCGCCCTGGGCACCTACGTCGGCGGCTGGCGGGTGATCCGGGCCCTGGGCAAGGGGCTGGTGGAGATCGAACCGCCGCAGGGGATGGCCGCCGAGTCGGCCTCGGCCGCCGTGATCCTCTGCTCCACCGACTTCGGCTACTCGCTCTCCACCACGCACGTGGCCACCGGGTCGATCCTGGGCTCGGGGATCGGTAGGAGCGGCGCCGTGGTGCGCTGGCAGCTCGCCCGCCGGATGGTGACGGCCTGGCTGCTCACCCTGCCGGCTTCCGCCCTGGCCGGCGAGCTGGCCTACTGGGCCGCGAACGGGATCGGCGGGACGGCCGGTGTGGTGGTGATCGTCGGCGCGCTGGTGGCGGCGTCGGTCGCCTTCTTCGCCGCCTCCCGCCATCCGGCCGTGACGCCGGAGAACGTCAACGCCGCGTGGACCGGTTCGGTGGCCCCGGAGCCCGCCAAGGCCAAGGACGAGGTGAGCCCGTGAACTCCTGGATCAACCTGGACGCGGTGTGGAAGATCGTCGTGGTGGGCCTGCTCACCGGCGCCGGACTGCCCGCGCTGTTCGCCCTCGGCCTGCGCCTGCTCAACCCGACCGGCGCGACCGGCGCGGCCGGCGAGCCGGCCGCCGTCCGGCCCGCCGCCGGGCCGGTCGGCTCCACCCTGGCGGGACTGATCTTCGCGGTGGTGCTCGCGGCGATCGGCTGGGGCATCTCCGTCATCGTCAGCCACCACTGACCGCCCGCCGTCCAGGCCGTCTCGGCGAGTGCCGATCCCGCCGGGAGGTGCGGACTCCGCCCGGGCCGTACGTCCGAGTCTGCCCGTGCGCTCGTCCCCGGAGGCAGCAGGCCGGCAGGCCGGGGTCCACGGACTCGGCGGGTGAAAATTCGGATCTCACGTTCTCGGCACCCGCACCGTCTTCCAGGTGAGACAGCAGGTGCAGAAGGCGGCCGGGCACGGCGACGACCCGAAGACCGAGCGGAGGCCGCCGGACTCGGAGGAGGGCAGTGCCGGCCGCGACCGGCCGGCTGTTTCGGGAGCTCGAACACATCGGTTCGGATTCAAGGTCTACGGCAGGGCGAGGATGAGGGAACCGTTCGAGAAGGCGGTCGAGCAACACGGCGCGACCGTGCTGCGGGTGTGCCGGGCGCTGCTGGGGACACACGACGCGGACGACGCCTGGTCGGAGACGTTCCTGGCGGCGATGCGGGCCTGGCCAGGGCTGCCGGAGGCGGCGAACGTGGAGGCGTGGCTGGTGACGATCGCCCGGCGCAAGGCGATCGACGTGCTGCGCGCCGCCGGACGCCGACCGCTGCCGGCCGAGGAGTTGCCGGAGGCGCCCAGCTCGTTGGGCGTTCCGGGCGCAGACGACGGGGAGCTGTGGGAGATGGTGGGGCGTCTTCCGGGCAAGCAGCGGCAGGCGGTCACGTTCCGCTATCTGGCCGGGATGTCGTACGACGAGATCGCGGCGGTCCTGGGCGGGAACACCGCGGCGGCGCGCCGGGCGGCGGCGGACGGTCTGAAGAATCTACGAAAACACTATCCGGGCGCGACCTCGAGAGGAGCATCTACATGAGCGGCACCCGATCCCACGATGACGTCCTGAGCGTGCTGTCGGCTCCCGTCGACGCCGGGACCCTGGCCCGGCTGCACCGCCGGTTGGAGGCCGAGGCCCAGGCCGCCGCCCTGGTCGACATCGCCTACACCGTCGTCGACTCCCCGGTCGGCCCTCTGCTGCTGGCCGCCACCGACCGGGGCCTGGTCCGTGTCGCCTACGCGGTCGAGGACCACGACCAGGTCCTTCAGACCCTGGCCGACAAGGTCAGCCCGCGCATCCTGCGAGCCCCCGGCCGGCTGGACACCGCTGCCCGGGAGATCGACGAGTACTTCGACCACCGCCGTCGCGCGTTCGAGCTGCCGCTGGACCTGTCCCTGTCCAAGGGCTTCAGGCAGCTGGTCCAGCAGCACCTGCCGGAGATCGGCTACGGCCAGACCCGCAGCTACCGCCAGGTCGCCGAACTGGTCGGCAGCCCCAAAGCGGTGCGGGCGGTCGGCACGGCCTGCGCGACCAACCCGCTGCCGGTGGTCGTCCCCTGCCACCGGGTGCTGCGCACCGACGGCACCCTCGGCGGCTACATCGGCGGCCTGGAGGCCAAGACCGCACTACTGGCACTGGAGGCCGCGGCATGACCGTCAGCACCGTCACCACCGCGAAGACGGGGAAGACGGCTCCCGGCGCGGACGTCGCCACCGGAGCCGGGCCGTGGGCCGGCCGGGCCGAGACCGCCGACTGGGACGCGGTGGCCGCCGAACTCGACGCGTTCGGAGGCGCGCTGCTGCCGCAGCTGCTCACCCCGGACGAGGCCGGCCGGCTCCGGGACCTGTACGGGCGGCCCGAGTTGTTCCGCTCCACCGTCGACATGGCCCGCCACCGGTTCGGGTCCGGCGAGTACAAGTACTTCCACGCCCCCTACCCCGAGCCGGTCGAGCAGCTCAAGCAGGCCCTGTACCCGCGGCTGCTGCCCATCGCCCGCACCTGGTGGGAACGGCTCGGCCGCACCGCGCCGTGGCCGGACACCCTGGACGAGTGGCTGCAGATGTGCCACGCGGCCGGGCAGTCCAAGTCCACCGCGATCCTGCTGCGCTACGGCGCCGGGGACTGGAACGCGCTGCACCGTGACCTGTACGGCGACCTGGTGTTCCCGTTGCAGGTCGTGATCAACCTGGACCGGCCCGGCACCGACCACACCGGTGGGGAGTTCCTGCTGGTCGAGCAGCGCCCCCGCGCCCAGTCCCGCGGTACCGCCACCCTGCTCCCGCAGGGCCACGGCTACGTGTTCACCACCCGCGACCGACCCGTGCGCTCCGCGCGAGGCTGGTCCGCCGCCCCGGTCCGGCACGGCGTCTCGGCGGTCCGCTCCGGGCACCGGCACACCCTGGCCCTGGTCTTCCACGACGCCGCCTAGCGTCCCCGGCCGCCGCCGGGCCGGTGTCGCGGCGGTCGGACACCGGCTGGGCGGAGTGTGCCGCCCGGACCCCTTGCAGGCAGTGGAAGAGCGTTGACGAGGAAGGCATCTCATGAATCCCCTGACCAGCCCCCTGCTGACCGACCCCCCACCGCCGGGCCCCGACCTGGCAGTCACCGACACCGAAGTCACCGCGCTGGTCGCGCTGGCCGAGGCGCGCGGCGCCCGGAGCATCGCCGTCGGCTCCGGCCGGACCCCGGCCGCGCTGGCGGGCGCCGACGCGATCACCCGGGCCTGGCAGGCCGCCGGCGGCGTCGTGGCCGCCACGACCACCTGGCCGGAGACCGCGGCCTCCTGGCTGTGCCAGGCCCGCCACTTCGCCGACGCACCGACCGACGTGTGGGTGATGACCGGCCCGGAGGTCGGCTGGGCCCAGGTGGCCCGGCGGCTGCTGTGGTCCACGTCCTGGCGGCCCGACCGTACCCTGGCCACTGCCGCCATCGGCCGCCCCGCCACGCTGGCCCTGGTCGGCGCCCGGCAGCTGCGGGGCCTGACCGGAGCCGACGCGAACGGCGCCACCTGGACCGTCACCGACGACGGCGGCCTCACGGTCACCGGCCCCGGCGTATCACGATGACGGCACTGTCCGACCTGCCGGAGGTGCCGCGCGATGCGGCCGGAACGCGTCTCACGTTTCAGGGCACCCGCGCGTCTTCACCACGAACAGGCAAAGGCGCAGACAGGAGATCGACATGGACGTCCGACACGCCTACGTGGACAGCTCGGTGGGACGGCTCCTGGTCGTCGCCGGCGACGACGCCCTGATCGGGCTCTACTTCCCGGGCTACCGGTACACGCCCCGGCCCTCGGCGTGGGGCCGGCGAGCCGACGCCTCGGCCGACCCGGTGCTCGCCCAGGCCCGCAGCGAACTCGACGAGTACTTCGCCGGAAAGCGGCAGGTGTTCGACGTCGCGGCGGCGACGAACGGCGACGGGTTCCAGGAACAGGTCTGGGCGCAGCTGCGCAGGATCCCGTACGGCGCGCGGATCACCTACGGCGACATCGCGGTCGAGCTGGGCAGCAAGGGGTTCGCGCAGTCCGTGGGCCAGGCCGTGGGGCGCAACCCGGTGAGCATCGTCATCCCCTGCCACCGGGTGGTGGGCGCGGGCGGCAAACTCACCGGATTCGGCGGCGGACTGGAGCGCAAGCAGCTCCTGCTGGACCTGGAGGAGCCGGTCGAGACCCGGGTCGGACGACTGTTCTAGAAGTCTCCTGAAGATCTTGCTTCGGACACCCGATTCACCCCGGTTTGCCGGGAAATGTCAACCAGGTCGAACTGGTGCAAGCCGGGCGCGTTTTCAAGATCTTCATCAGCCTTCTAGGGCGTGTTTCGAAAGTGCTGGTCGCAGCCATCAACGAGTGGCTGTGACCACGTGGTGGGCGGTGAGAGGCGGGTTCGGGGGCGTGGCGCCCGTGCTGCTGCGGGAGCGAGAGGCTGTGGGCCGTGGAGAGGGGGGGAGTGGTTGCGCAGGGGAGGCTGAGCGATCGCCAGGCTGCTGCGGGTGCGCGAGAATAGTGTCCGCGGCCGTCCAGTTGCTCGGGGAACTGCCGGTAGTGCAGGCTTCGGGCCTGGCTGTCCGGCCCCAGGTCCCTTTCTCGCACGGCGAGCTGGCCAGTGGGCAGGCGTCCGAGGTGGCCGCGTCCTTCACCGGGTGGGCGCCGGAGGTGTCCGCTTCCGGGGGCCGGACCACGGGCTCGGCGCCGACAGCGGTGCCGACGGGGCGTGGAGGGGCTGTGCCCGGACGCTACGGCGCGCGACATCGAGCTGGTGCGCCATCAGTTGAGTCCGGCTGTGACCTGCGGGGGTGATGCCCGTGGAGCAACTGCGGGCAGAGCGGCGTGAGGCTTTCCGCCATGGGATCGAACAGGCCGACGGCGCCCTGTGATGACGAAGAACCGGCGTGCCACCCGCCCTGCCGGAGGGGGCACGCCGTCGACTGGACGTCCTCGTTCTGGTGGGACGGTCTTGTCTACTGTTGTTCGGCCGGTTCGCCGTTGGCTGCCGTGGTGTCCGGCGGTGGCGTGTCGGTGTCCGCCCGGGGACGGTCGGGAAGCAGGTGCGTGGCAGGTAGCGGCGTGCGCTCGCCGGAGGCGTCGCTGGTGAAGGGGGTGACGCCCGATCCGCCGGGGAACTCGCCGGTCACGTAGTACTCCGTGCGGAACCCGAGGGTCGACTGGGTGCTGAGGGTTTCGCCGTTGGCGCGGACGGGCGTGAGTTCGTGGTGCTCCATCCACAGGCAGCCGGTGCTGTGCGGCGGGATGATGAGCCCGCGTTCCCTGCTGTCCGAGGCCATGGTCGACACGTTGCGGCGGGTTTCGTAGCCCAGTTCGATGGAGGCGGAGACGGAGGCGGTGGTGGTGACACTGGCGCCCATGCCGAACGGTTTGGCGGACGCCTCCACACCGACCGACGCGCCCACGGTGATGCCCGTGGCCACGCTGAAGGACCAGCCCGCCTCCTGGGTGACCCCCGTGGTGATCGTCTGCGACTCCGGCTGGGCCACGGTTCCGCGCGTGTTGTCGCGAAAGAGGACGAGATCGAAGATCCGGCGGCGGCGGAGCCGGTAGAACGGCGAGTTCTGAATCCGCCAGGCCGTCGTGCGGCTGGGGTCGTCGACCAGGACGTAGGGCACGGTCACGATGCGGTCGACCACCCCGACCTGCGCCGGCGGCCTGGCGGGCGACGTCAGGATCGGGATGCCGGGGCCGGAAGCGTGTTGCACGACAGCGGGCAGGTCGAGGATCCAGGTCGTGGGAGTGGGGTCGGGCCGCCCGGCGACGCGCACCGCGGTGAACCCGCCCACGGGCAGGAACAGGCGCTCGTCACGATCCCCGTCCGGGTACGGCGGAGTCACCACCGACCACAACCGCGTCCCGGCATGCTCGAACAAATGCTCGCCGACTTCGCCCCGCCGCGCGTAGCGCCATCCGTTGTGCACCCCCTGCCTGATGCACACACCGGTCTCCAGCGGGGGCGCGGAAACAGAGGCACAGTCACTGAGGGCGACGTATCCCGATGGAGGTATCGGCCGCCAGACCGCGGAGGGCACGCTGCCCGGATACCCGGCAACACTCGGGAGGTCACCGATCCGTTCCCACCGCACGCACGGTCGTATCAGGCTCCTGTCTGCGGAGACGTCCCGCAGCATCAGCGACCCCGCGTCCGCGAGGTTCCTCCCGTTCGAGAATTGGAATCCTGCGGGCCGCCAACCGGGCTGCCCGACGGCACCGACGAGGATTCGAGCGTGGCTGTTCGCAGGCTCCACTGCAGGGGCGAGCCTGGTGGGCCAGGCCATCCGAACGCTCGTGGTGTAGTGCAGTTCCAGATCGCCGTAGCGTTGAACGATCACACAGACTCCTTCGCGGAGGGTGATTACCGTTCGGTCTCCTCCTGACAGTACGGGCCAGGCCCCCGCCCCCGAAGAGACAAACAGGCCAACAACACGACAGGCCGCAGCCTCACACCCGCAGGAAGGCGCAGCGGCCCGTTGTGGTGCGGTGCAGGCATCAGGCGGGCACCGCTCTGCCGCACCGCAAGCCGGTCAGGGGCGAGCACGCAGAGCCGACCCCGGCGCCGTCGCTCAAGAAGTCCCGCGCCCTTCGGCTGATCGGCCAGGGAGCAGTGGGCCCCGGACGGGCTTCGGCTGTGCGGTTATCTTGGAGGGCCAGAAGTCGTGAGGCGTGTCGACTGAACTGGCTTCGACATTTATGCAGGTCAGGGGCGGTTTTGCCATCTCCCGGGCCTGGAGGGAGGGGGAGTCCCGAACGGGACCTGAGCTGCCGAGGAACAGGGCCGGGTCTACGACTTCTTCCGCCGGTGGCAGCGCGACGGCATGTGGAAGCGGATCCTGGAACAGCTGCAGGTCCAGGCTGACGCGCGAGGTCTGATCACCTGGGATGTGAGTGTGGACTCGACCGTCTGTCGCGCCCACCAGCACGCCGCTGGCGCGCGAAAAGGGGGATCTGCAGTGCGAGCCGCCCGGCGGGCTCGACACTGAGCCGGACGTCCACAGGTTCAGACGGTCCCGGGGCGGCTTGACCACGAAGATCCGCCTTGCGACCGAGTAGGGGCAGAAGCCGCTGTCGCTGCTGATCACCGCAGGGCACTGGCACGACAGCCCGCAGTTCCAGCCGGTCCTCGCATCCGCGTCCCCCGCGCCGGTCCTGGACAGCCGCACATCACGCCCGGCAGGGTCCGCGCCGACAAAGTGCACGGCTCCCGTGCGAACCGTTCCTGCCTGCGCAGGCGCAGGATCAGGTGCACACCCAGCCCCTTTGAAGAACAGGGAGGAACCCTCCCCGATGGCCAGCGACACCGCCCGCGCCCCCGAACACTCCGTCGACCCCGGGGTGGTGATCGGCGAGGACGGGCTCGCCCGCCCCGCGTTCGACGACTTCGACCCCGACCGGATCGCCGGCTACGGCGACACCGACGTCGAACGCCTCATGGCCGACGCCGGGATCGTCCGCAACCGCGCGAAGATCCTCGCGGCCGTGGCCAACGCCCGGGCGACCGTCCGGCTGCGCGAACACGGCGGCCTGACCGACTTGGTGGGGGGTTCAAGCCACTCGACACCCCCAGGCCGCGCACGTTCGCCGAGATCCCCACCACCTCCCCCCGATCGCAGGCCCTGTCCAAAGCGCTGCGCGCACAAGGGCTCGCGTTCGTCGGCCCGACCACCATGCACACGCCCTGATGGAAGCCATCGGCGTCATCGACACCCACCTGCTGGACTCCCACCGCCGCGGTTCCTCCGGAATCTGGCCGGCATGACCCCCACCACAGCGCCCGCCCGCGGCGGCGGATCAGGCCTGGGGCGGATCCTCGGAGAGGGCGGGAAGCCGAGCAGCGCTTCGTTCAGTGCGAGCCGGCACAACCAGGCGCGGTACCAGCCGACTTGTCGGTATTCGACCTGCTCTGACGGGAGCCGCGCGGCCGTCCACCCATCCCCCTGCGAGGCCGGGCCGAGGGAGGCGTAGTGTGCGCGGTGTGAAAGAACTGATCTTCCGGGGGAAAGACAGATTCCGCCCGAACTGGTCCGATCTCGGGCCGGTGCTCATCGTCGTCACGGTCGAACTCGTCGCCGGCCACCTGAAGTTCCACCTCGGCCTCGGCCCCATGGTCCTCCTCGTCGGCGGGACCGTGCTGCTGGCCGCCGCGAGCCGCCTCCTCTCCATGCGGTACTGGAGCAGGGTCGGCACCGACGGAGTCACCATCTGCTGGGGGTTCGGCCGTGGCCGCACCTACTCCTGGCAACAGATCTCCTGGATCGACGTGTCGGAGATCCAAGGCCGCGGCGCGCCCACACGGGTGGCCCGGATCCACACCACCGACGGTCGGCGCCACTGGATGTCCACCGTGATGGCCAGCGACCTCCACCCGTCGGAGGACTTCGACGCCGACTTCAGGCGGGTCGTCGACTGGTGGAAGCACAGCACCAGTCCGAGCCGGCGCGTCCTGCCGGAGAAGAAGTTCCGGGACCGGCTGACGCCCGTGAGAACCGCGGTGCTGTGCACCGTCGTCCTCGCCGCCGTCCTCTTCGCCTTCACCGTGGTGCTGGCCCAGTAGCCACCTGAACGCGTCGGCCCGGCTCTCCTGACGGGCGGTGGGCCGTGGCGCCGGGTTGTGGAGATCAGTCGGCCCTTGTCAGCGAGCCGGTGGGGTGAGGACTGCGCGGTCGAACGGGCCACCGTGTGAGGTGGCGTACGTGACGGCGTCGTTGACGGCACTGATGCCGAAGGACCGGACCCGTTCGGGGGCGAGGTCGAGGGTGCCCGAGGCGAGGAGCCGGATGATGCCGACGTTCGCGGTACGCGGGTACTCCAGCCGTGCGGACACGGTGCGGTACTGCTCGGTGAGGTAGGGGCCCATACCACTCGCCCGGACCTCGTAGGCGGTGGTCCGCTCGGTGGTGTAGCCGCGCAGGACGCCACGCGGCTGGGCGTCTACCCATCCGGCGGCGACAGCTCCCTCAACGACGAGACCGGCGTCGTCGGCCTCGGCCTCGACTACCAGGACCACCTGTACGTCGTCGTCGACGAGTCCGACACCCTCGGCGCCAACGACTGGGGCCTCACCGCCTGCCGGCTCGCGCTGCGGCTGCGCGCGGACGCGATCGTGGTCGAGGCGAACTACGGCGCCAACATGGCCCGGCAGATCCTCAGCCAGGCGTGGGACCAACTCGCCCGCGAAGGGGAGACACACGGCCAGCTGATGCCGCTGATCGTCGAGGTCAACGCCAAGGTCCGGACGCCGGTGACCAGCCCGAACGGGAGCGGGCGCGGGTGGAGTCCAAAGGGCTGGCGTTAACGCACCACGCGTCGGTGCCGGTCCTGGATGAGGGCCGGCGCGGTCTCGTTCACCGTCTTCGTGTGAGGCGTGCCGCAGTGGTGCCGCCCGTCTCCGGGGCGACCAGGCTGTGCAGGGTGAGGTCGTCCGCCCCGTACGGCCCTGTGCGTGGGCCGTACGGTTGGGCGGAGCTGTGGGCCGGTTGCCGGATGCCGGTCAGGTGTCGGTTGCGGGTTCCTGGTTGTGCGGGGTGCGGCGGAGTTGTTCGTTGAGGCGCAGGGCTTCTTCGAGTTGGTCTTCGAGGATGATGATGCGGCAGGCGGCTTCGATGGGGGTGC